>CAIWTR010000069.1 GCA_903915615.1 uncultured Armatimonadota bacterium | reverse complement strand
CATCTGACCCGAGAGCAGGCTTGGCGGAACACCTGGTCCCGGCACCGTCATCTGCCCAGCAAAGAACAGATTCGGAACCTTCTTCGCCACCATCCGGGGCTTGAAGATCGCCGTTTGCTTTAGCACATTCGCAAGTCCGTATGCATTGCCCTTGAACGAGTTGTAGTCGTTGATGAAGTCTTTGTGCGCGTACGTTCGCTTGACGACGATACGGTCGCGGATGCTCTCGCCTGTACGCTGCTCAAGGCGGTCCATGATGATGTCGAAGATGCGCTCGCGCTGCTCATCGGTGTCTTCCATGCCAGGTGCCAGTGGTACCAAGAGGAAGATATTTTCATCCCCTTCCGGAGCAACACTGTCATCTGACTTGCTCGGAACACACGCATAGAAGAGTGGCTTATCTGGCCACTGAGGTGTGACATAGATCTGGTCGGCGTGCTGGTCAAGACCTTCATCAAAGAAGAGATTGTGATGTTCAAGGCCACCTACGCGGCCACGCACGCCAAGAAAAACCAGAAGGCTGGATGGACTCAGCACCTGTTTGTCCCACCAGTCGCGGTGGTAGGTGCGCCATTTTGCATCAACGAGGTACTGCTCAACATGGCGGTAGTCGGCTGCTGCCACAACGGCATCCGCGGCTTCAAGCCCAGATTCGGTCAGGACACCATTTGCACGCGCTTTGTCGATCCGGATTTCATGGATGGCGGCTTTCGTCTTAAACTTTACGCCTTGCGTCTCGGCAACGCGGAGCATTCCATCTACGACCGTGCGCATCCCGCCCTGCGGGTACCACGTTCCCAGCACAAGGTCTGCATGGTTCATTAGTGAGTACATCGCCGGAATCTCGCGAGCCGTTCCTCCAAGAAACAACACGGGAAACTCAAGGATTTGGCGAAGTGCATCATCCTTGACCACTTTTGCGACACGGCTTCGCATGGAGGAAAACATCCGTAAACGAAGGCCATCGATGGCTAGCTTTGGATCGGCGTACTCAGCAAGTGAGACGCTTGGCTTTCGGACATACTCCCCCATCCCGACTTTATACGTGTACGCGGCTTCCTTTAGAAACGCTTGTAGTCGCTTGCCACTGCCGGGTTCGCGTGCTTCGAAAATGCGGATGAGTTCCGAGAGGCGTGCGGGCACATCGATGGAATCTGCCCCCGGGAGAAAGACGCGGTACGACGGATCGAGGCGTTTCAGCGTGTACTGATGCCCTGGCGTTGTCCCGAAGCGCGCAAAGTACTCTTCGAATACATCCGGCATCCAATACCAGCTAGGCCCGAGGTCAAAGCGAAAGCCATCCTTTTCCCACAGCTGCGCGCGTCCGCCAAGCGTGGCGTTCTTTTCGTAGACAGTGACATCGTAGCCACGTCTCGCCAGGCAGGATGCGGCAGCGATACCAGCAAATCCGCTTCCAATAACAGCAACACGCTTCATATGTGAAACAACCTCACGTACCCTTTATCGGTTCCAGCGGAATATTCTACGCACTCCACTCAAATGGGACACGCGGCTTTAACTTCAGCTTAATGACATCCGGGCTTCCCAGCAACCGCAATGGGAATACACCGCCGCGCTCTGCAACGACGCGCACCGATGTAACCGTATGGCGGTCCCAAACGACATCAATGGTCACGCCGCCACGGGCACGCAGCCCCGTCACGCTTCCGCGGCTCCAGGCATCCGGTAGCGCAGGCAGCACATGAATCTCTCCCGCATGGCTCTGAATCAAACATTCGGTAACCGCCGCAGCAAGGCCAAAGTTGCCATCGATTTGGAATGGCGGATGATCAGCAAAGCCATTTGGATACATCGCACTCGAAACCAACGTACCGATGTGTCCTGCGACAGCATTGCCATTGCCAAAGCGTGCTTCAAGACACGCCAGCCACGCGCGGCTCCAGCCTGTGTGAGCGCTTCCAGCGAGGAGACGAGCATCCAGTGTTTTACGGAGCGCGGCCATGAGGTCAGGCGTCTCGCCAAATGTCAGCTGATTCCCTGGATAGGCACCAAAGGCATGCGAGAAATGTCTGTGGCCAGGCTCTGCATCCGTGTAGTCTTCCGACCATTCCATCAGGCGGCCATCCCGTGGCGACACGCGATGCGGTGGCAGTGCGGTTAGTTCCCGGTCGAGCACGCGCTGATAGTCATCATCCATCCCGAGGGCGACCGCGGCAGCGAGGGTGTTCTCCCAGCAGCTACGTATGAGCTGGATGTCCATCGTGCAGCCTTGTGAGAGCGCTGCCGCTCCGGCAGGCGTCTCAAATGTGTTCTCAGGGCTGTAGCTGGGTGATGTTGTATACAAGCCATCCGTGCCCTTGATGACCCAGTCCTGCAGAAAATCGCTAGCGCCTTTGAGGATGGGATAGATGCGCTCGAGGTAGCGGCGGTCAGGCGAAAAGCGCCAGTGGTCCATTAGGTGGTCGCAGAGCCAAGCGGCTCCCATCGGCCATATTCCCCAGATGCCATCGGATGGCGTTGCGTGGCCAAAGATGTCGGTATTGTGGTGGATGACCCAGCCGCGCATCCCGTAATGCTCGCGTGCAACCTCTTCACCGCTTGGCACAAGGCTTTCTACGAAGTCGATAAGCGCTGTATGGCACGGGGCAAGCCCGAGGGGCTCCGCCGCCCAGTAGTTCATCTGGAGGTTGATATTCGTGTGGTAATCGCTTCCCCACGGCGCAGTGTAGTGCTCATTCCAAATGCCTTGGAGGTTTGCGGGGAGACAGCCTGGCCGGCTCGATGCGAGCAGCAAATAGCGTGCATACTGGGTTAGCAATGCAACGAGAGCCGGATCTGTCCGCTCAGGTGTTGCTTCCTTGATTCGATCGGCAAGCGGCTTCTTCGTCGGGCGGCGGTCACCCAGTTCCATTGTGAATGCGCGGAAGAGGCGGCGGTGCTCGCGGCAATGTCGATGTCGCTGTGTTTGCCACGGTGTTCCGAATGCGGTGTCTACTTGCGTGATTGCCCGCCGATGGTTTTTATGGTTCCAGCTTGTCGCGAGAGCAACACGGAGGACGATCGAATCTGCATCCTCGATGACCAGCGTGTCGCCATCTGCGAACACGGTTCCACCAAAGTGCTGCACACGGAGACTGGCCATGAACTGAAGGGCATTTCCACTATCATCAACGAGTGAACCTTCCAGCTGAAGGGTGTCTCCCTTGGCATGATGCGTGGTGTTATGCGCCAGTGCTGGCCCATCCTCGCGAGGCTCGCGTCGAAGGTGAAGGCGTACATTGACACCCTTCTCCGTCGCCGCTGCGAGGCGTACGATGACGACTTGGTCCACCGCACTCACCCAAGCGCGCTGCTCGTAGGAAAACTCGCCACGCGTGAATGTTGTAACGACTTCTGCATCATCGAGGTTTAGCTCACGCCGATAGCCGGTGACATCATCTTCTGCATCATCACCGATATGCTCGATGTAGAGGTCACAGAAAGCCTGATAGGACCCAACGGACTGCGGGCTTCCGGTGAGCGCTTCCGCTGCAAGGACATCTGCCGCAACATGCTCGCCGACTGCGATCAGCTCACGGACACGGGCAAGGGCCGCTTGTGCCGATGACCGTGCGCCAGTGTGTTCGCGGCCTGTCCAAAGCGTTTCTTCATTGAGGAGGATGCGCTCGATGCCTGGGTCTCCATAGACCATCGCGCCGAGACGGCCATTTCCGAGTGGGTAGGCTTCGGTAAAGTCCAGCGCAGGCTCCGGTGACCAGAGGAGAGGCGGGTTTTGGAGGTCGTTATCCAGCTCGGATGCCTGCTCTACGTGCGGAGGCGTTGGCGGAGCAGGTGCATCTTGGCGGCGCTGCTGCATTTGATAGGCGGAGCGGCGCCACCCTTTTGGCTTAGGCATTGATTAGTAAATTCTCCAAACGATCCACATAGCT
>CAIWTR010000068.1 GCA_903915615.1 uncultured Armatimonadota bacterium | reverse complement strand
ATCCTCTGCCGACGGGAGCGCCGCCGCCAAACATCGCTCAGGAGTCGCTTCCGAGCGCGAAAACTCAGCCGAAATCCGATTGTTCCGCATCACATAGACGCGGTCACACGTTCCAAGGACTTCCGGGAGCTCACTCGAGACCATCAGGATGCCGATGCCATCGGCTGCCAAGCGGTACAAAATGTCATAAATCTCACGCTTTGCTCCGACATCAATGCCGCGTGTTGGCTCATCCAGCAACATCACCTTAATATCTTCGCTCAGCCAGCGGCCTAGAATCGCCTTTTGCTGATTTCCACCAGAGAGGTTGCGGATTTCCTGCGTCAGGGATGGCGTCTTAACGCGCATCGCAGCAACCTGCTTTTCCGCATTCGCCTTTTCCTTGGCATCGTTTATCCAAATTCCACCGAGGCCTGCATAAACCCGGCGGATGCTCAGGTTGATGTTTTCCGCGACGGAGCCCATCGGGATGATGCCTTCATGCTTGCGGTCTTCTGGGCAGAGCACGATTCCATTTTGGATGCATTTGCGCGGTTCGGCGTAGATACGGTGGAGGAGCTCGCTGCGTCCAGCGCCGACAAGTCCAAACAAGCCGACAATCTCGCCAGCGCGAACCGTGACGCCTTCGTGCTCAAGGAGAACATCGCCGGCTGAGCGCGGCGTGTAGCCATAAATGTCCGTGATGTCCCGGCCGACCATGTCTTTCACGAGCTGGTCGATCGTGACATTTTCAAGAGATGAATACGTAACGACATGCTGGCCATCGCGGAAGACGGTTGCGCCATCACAGATGCGTTTGATTTCATCCATGCGGTGGCTGACATAGAGGACGACCTTGCCGGCGGCGCGCAGCTCGGCAATACGGTCGAACAAAGTGTCGGCTTCACGTGCAGAGAGGGAGCTGGTTGGTTCATCGAATGCGACAACGCGTGCATCCCGAACCAGCGCCTTTGCGATCTCAACCATCTGCCGCTGCGCGAGCGAGAGGTCACCCAAGCGCGTTTCTGGACGAACATCCAGCTTGATCCGCGCGAGGGCTGCCTTTGTGTCCGCAGCTAGCTTTGCCTTGTCAACAATTCCAGACTTCGATGGAAGTGCACCAAGGAAGAGGTTTTCGGCTACAGAGAGCTCATCCACAAGGTGGAGCTCCTGATAAATCACACCAATCCCGGACTTTAGGGCATCCGCGGGAGTTTGGGGTGCATGCGGTTTGCCATCGATGGTGACGACACCCGATGTCGCAGCATGCACACCGGCAAGGATCTTAAGGAGAGTTGACTTGCCGGCGCCATTTTCGCCGCAGAGTGCATGTACCGTCCCGGCAGGCACATCAAAGGTGATGTTTTGAAGTGCCTGCACACCTGGGAACGACTTGCTGATGTCCTGAATGGACAGACCACTTGAAATCGGCATGTTTTACGGAGTCATGCCTTCGGCCTTGAGTGCCTCAACAAAGTTTTTGCGGTCGATGAGCGTTCCCTTTGTGTAGGTTTCAGCTGTCGGCGCGGTGCCTTCTTTGATCCACTTATACATCGCTTCGGCTGTTCCAAAACCATGTGTCTTTGGGCTTAGCAGGATGGATGCATGGAAACCGGTTAGCGTGGCTTTCTTGAGGTCATCCTTGCCGGATGTGCCATTGATGCCGATACCGATGACATCCTTTGCGGCGATGTTACGCTGCTCAGATGCGCGAACAAAGCCGAGGACGCCATCATCGTTGCTGGAGAACGCCACCCAGTGCTTGATGTTTGGGTGTTGTGTCAGGACGATGTTAGCGGCATCGACAGCGGTATTGATGTCGTTAGGTGCTTTCCATGGTGTGCGGTAGATGTTGGCTTTGTTGAACCCGGATGCTTCGAGTGCTCCTGCAGCGCCATCTGTGCGTAGTCGGCAGGTTTCGATTTCATCCACGGTCAGCACGGCTGCGCCGGTTTCTGCAGCATTCCAGCCACGTGTTTTGATTTCAGCTGCGATGGCTTCGCCCACGGACTTGCCGATCTCAGATGCGGAAATGCCAAGGTGTGGGACTTTATCAAGAGGCTTGCCGCCTGCATCGACGAGACGGTCATCGACGGACATCAGCTTGAGGTTTTTTTCCTCACACTTTGCGACGATCGATGGGCCAAGCTTGGTATCCGGAGCGCAGACAATCACGCCTTGTGCACCCTGGGCTGCGAGGTTGTCGAGAGCGGACATGAGTTGATCGGCATCTGTTGCTGGAAGCTTTACGAGCGTAAAGCCGTACTTTTTGGCTGCTTCATCAGCAAACTGCCACTCGGATTGGAACCATGGCTCAGTCGCAGACTTTACGATGAAGCCTATTTTGACATCCGATGCGCCGGCTGCTGAGCCAGCGCCTCCGTTGTTGCATCCAGCTGCAATAATCAACGGGAGGGCAGCAAGGGATGCGAGTACAGTGCGACGAGTGACTGTCAACCCTGACAACATTGGTCGTGGCATGATGTAGATTCCTAACGATGTGAATTTGCATTGATTGTAGCGTCAAGAGACGTACACTTCACACTATATAGGTGTATGTGCTACCTCCGCGGTATAGTTTCAAACGTATGCAACCTTGCCTGACATCCGGCGGAGTCTTCGCCCCCATCGTCGATTTACACAGGGAACTACACCGTGTTGT
>CAIWTR010000067.1 GCA_903915615.1 uncultured Armatimonadota bacterium | reverse complement strand
TGGAACGCAACGTGATTGTGCAAGCCTCTGGCGGCACAGATGTACTGCGGGCTCCGTTTGCATATCCGATGTCACTTGCATCGGCGCGCAGCGATGACCGATTTATAAACCGTACCCAGCCGTTGTTGCCGCTGGCGGTTACGGGACTCATCCACCGTGCAATCCAAGTCGTTTCGAACCGTCCAGTGACCGTTGCGGCCGGACTTGCTACCTTTATCAGCTTTGTGCTGCTTGGGTGGATCATCAATACGATTGCACGTGAGCTCCAGCTTGCGGCATCCGCAGGGTGGGCGGTCGGTGCAACCTTTGTTGCTCTCCAAATTCTTCAGCCGGTGAATGACTATCCGCCGGGGCTGCTTGCTGCGATTGAACTAGCCCTCATCGCACGCTTCCGGCTGCTGCCAAGCGCGTTCGCACATGCAAACCGCCGGCAGTATGTGCTTTGCTGGGCAGGCTTTGTCGCATCGGTGATTCTCCTCCCGTGGACGATTGAATTTGGGTGGTTCATCTCTCTGATGATTGGCCTGAGTGCGTTGATTGGCCACCGTCCTGAGCTATGGCGCTGGGCTGTGCTGACATCTGGTATCGCCGCGATTGTCACTTACTTTGCATGGCACGACACGGTGGCAAATGTCTGGTGGTACCGGGATGCTGTCATCACTGGGCTCACCCGTGGAACTGCGTCCCCGATGGTCGCCCTTGGCATCGCCGGCCACGGAAGTCTGGCATCCAAGCTCGCTGGAACATTCTCACTCCCCGGTGTCCTCACGCAGCTGCAGGGACTTGTTGTCCAGGTTGATGTCGCAGCGGTGATTGCCCTTGGGATTATCGGGGCATTTGCTGTAGTCGCGATGTTTGTGCGGTTTGAGCATTTTGAAGTTGCTGGCGCGCGCAATGTTGTGTGTTTGATGTTTCTAGTTACGATGGCAGTTGGAGCATTGGTTCTCCGCCCGGATGAGTTGACACAGCTACTGATGGCGCAGGTCCCGGTGGTCGCATTGTTTGGGATGGGCCTCTGGAGCACTGTTCTGCTGCGCCGTGCCTGGGCAGCACCTCATATGCTCGCTGTCGCGGGCTCAATCGCTGGCATCCTAACCTTTGCACTAATCGTACGGACCGCCGCATCGCAGACGACGCTTCCCATCGCTGGCATCCGTGATTCTTTGAAGCTGGCTCCTTCGGTGCTGCCGCCAACCGGCGTACCCCGCCTCGCGATCAGCAGCGACCCTGCCACGCTGTCACATATCAATGGCGGACATGTCATCGGGCTACCGGCATCCAGAGCCGACTGGGACTTGCTTAGTGCTATGGTTCCGCTCGCGGATGCACCAATCGTCCTCACGGCATCAACCCTCGAACGGGGCAAGGATGATCCGTGGTATCAGCTCTACGCAGGTGTGGACCATGTTTGGCGCGCGATGGACGGGATGTCGACCGAGGATGCACGCTTGCTCCGAAGTAGCTTTCAGGTGCGGATTCCGCCTGAGCTTGACCCAATCCTGAAGACTTACCAAGCAGATACCGTTGAGTTTCGTAAGGACAGCGGTACGGTCATCGTTCTCTCGCCACCAGCCATCGCAACACGTTAACCTCCTGCAACCCGCCTGCCCGGGCTGTAACATAGGGCATGCCAAAGAATGCAAGTGCGTTGCCTAAGTGGGTTCTGTTCGTTATCGCGGCTGCATTTTTAGTCCTCTACGTTCCGGTCTTCGTTTCGTTCCTGATACCTCGCTGGCTCACCGATGAGTCGGTCACCCACGGATGGCTGGTGATACCGATTGCCGCCATCACGGTTTGGTACAAACGGAACGAGCTCGCATCCCTGCCGATTCTCCCAGACCCCCGCGGTGCATTCCTGGTCGCGCTTGCGATTCTGCTCCACCTCACGGAAAAGGTCCTCGACCTTAATGGTCCATCCCCGATTTCCATCCCGATTTATGTCGCAGGAGCAGTGCTCTGGATCGCCGGCTGGAAGTGGCTCAAAGCCTTGTCCTTTCCAATCGCCTATCTGCTATTCATGGTCCCAGTCCCCGGCGGACTAACACAAGTGGTTTCGTTTCCGCTGCGGAAGCTCGCTACGGATGGCTCAAAGCTGATCGCGGGCAAGCTGGGGGTTGAGATTTACGGCGCCGGGATGAACCTCGAGTTCATGCAGCCCCGCGGCACTGAGTACATCCGTATCATCGTTGCAGACCCGTGCTCTGGATTGCATTCATTGATGGCAATCAAAGCGCTGCACGCGATTACCGCTTATGTCTCACGCCTGCGGACACCTTGGAAGTGGGTTCTGTTCTTCCTTGCGCTTCCGATCACGCTTGCGGCCAACATTTGCCGGATGACGTTAATCATCCTCGTTTGCGCTTTTGTCGACAAGAAGTTTGGCCTAACGCTGTTCCACGACTACAGCCCTTATGTATTGTTTCTGTTTGTCTTCCTGATTCTGATTGGTATCGGGCAGCTGATGGAGCGGTGGACAGGTGGGAATGCTTGGTGGAAAGCACGGAAAGCATCCGGGGCATTTTCATTCGGTCCAGCGGCGATTTTCTCTCCGGAGATTGGCAAGCGCATCGCCGGCATAACGATCATCCTTGCAATCGCCAGCTGCACATCAAGCGGCCTTGCGCTGTATATCGGGGCGCGCCCACCGATTGCTGCGGCGAGTGCGGATGTCGCAAGCATTCCCAAGGAACATTTGGGATGGAAGTCGCTTGGTGATATCGAGTCGGACCCGGAGACGATGAAGCAGATTCAAGCGGATTCGTACATCAACCGTCGCTATGTGAATTCCAAGGGCGATGTTGTCGACCTGATGGTGGTGTACCGTCGCTATGGCCGGCGTGAGTTTGCCCATCGGCCTGATCAATGTTTCCCAGCAGGTGGCTACATTGGCGTGACTAACAAGGTTGCGGCGTTGCCATGGGCTGGCAAGGATGTCCCGGCGGTGTACTGGCTCTTTGATGGCCGTGCGGTTCTGCGCCCTGATGGCCAGACGGGTGTCCCGATGACAACCGTTACGTACTTCTTTGCTAGTGCAAATCGCACAGAGCATGACTTTATCCGCCAGCAGCTGTGGATGGCACTTGAGCGCATTTTCCCGAACAAAAATGGCTGGACATTCCTGCGCCTTTCAAGCCCACGTGTTGAGACAGATCAGCGGGCACTGGATGCGCAGCGTGCATTTATGGCGGCTATGGAGCCTGAGATCCGCAAGGTTATTACGACCGATGAGGCGACTGCAGGTGCACTCTAAATGTTACGCATAGGTGTGCTGGTCGGAGCCAAGGGGCGCGGCTCGAATCTGATGGCCATCTTGAATGCAATCGCGGACGGTACCTTAAATGGGCAGGTCGCGGTTGTGATTGGTTCGCTCAAGGGGGCGCCCGCCTTGGAGGCCGCTTCGCTCGCGGGTGTCGAGACGGTAGTGGTTGGGACTGCGAACCGCACGGATGATGAATATGGCGAAGTCTTGCTGCGGGCTATCGCAAAGCGGGATGTCGAGCTTGTGGTGCTAGCTGGGTATATGCGGCGCCTCCCGGATGCGCTTACCACGTCGTATGCGGGCCGGATTATCAATATTCACCCAAGCTTGTTGCCTGCATTTGGCGGTCACGGGATGTATGGGCGTAAGGTCCATGAAGCGGTGCGGGATGCTGGTGTTTCGGAGACGGGTTGTACGGTTCACGTGGTTGACAATGAATATGACCACGGTGCGGTGGTCGCGCAGCGATGCGTAGCAGTGCATCCGGAAGACTCTGTTGATGACATCGCAGCGCGTGTTTTGGGTGCAGAGCACAGTCTGCTCGTTGATGTCATTAGGGACATTTGTAGTGGCCTGCGGCCATTGCCCCTAGCATAAACAGTTCACCAAGCCAAGAAATTTTGGCAAACGTTGGATGAGCTCAAAAACAAAACCACCTCCCAGTTTCCCGGGAGGCGGTTTCAGCAGTACATCAGGCCAAACTGGACTTTTAGGAGACCTTGATCTCGCGAACGCGGTGAACGGGTCTGTTCACAACGAGGGCGATGCTGTCTTCATCCCGCTCCACATATTCCGAATGGGCTCGAAACCAAAACCACCTCCCAGTTTCCCGGGAGGCGGTTTCAACAGTAAACCAAACCAAGTTGATCCTTTAGGAGACCTTGATCTCGCGGACGCGATGAACGGGTGTGTTCACAACGAGTGCGATGCTGTCTTCATCCCGCTCCATCGAAACATTAAGAGCGGTGTCATCCAGCTCCAGATATTTCGACAAGACTTGAATCAGCTCAATACGAATTTTGTCCATGACTTCCGGTGGAATCTTAGAGCGG
>CAIWTR010000066.1 GCA_903915615.1 uncultured Armatimonadota bacterium | reverse complement strand
GAGAAGCGTCGCGGGCAGCTTACCGTGATGGAAAAGTCAACGGGCAAGGTCATTTGGATGTGCGATGGCAATAAGGGCGAAAGCGTAACTGTCTACGCAATGGGGCAGTACGTTGCCGCATTCAGCGCGGATGGCATGATGCACGTGTACAAGCCTAGCGCCGCTGGCCTCGATGTTGTTGCAGTCCATCAGGTCGCTGACAGCCAGGTCTGGGCAAGCCCAGCTGTATTCGGCAATCAGGTTTTGGTTAAGGGTGCGGAACAGCTGAATCTCTGGGAGATTCCAGCCTAACCAGCAAACGGTCGTAAGCTATGGCTGTCTCTAGGCAGGTTCGAATGCGTAGAGATAGCCATCATCTGAGCCGACGTAAATACGGCCATCATGGATCAGCGGACTGCACATCACGGCGCGGCCGATGGTGTACTTCCAAATCAGTTTTCCGGTGGCGAAATCCAAAATCAGCAACGTCCCGTCTTCTGACCCGACGACCACTTTGTTGTCGCAGAGCGTCGCACTAGCATCCACTTTGCCACGGGTTTTGTAGACCCACTTACGTTTCCCGGTCGCCTGCTCGAGGCAGTGCACCTGACGATCCCGGCCTCCGATAACGACAAAGCCTTGGTCAATCGCAGGACTGGCGAAGTACGGGAAGCCCTTGTCTCTGAATGTCCAGATGATTTTCCCAGCCTTGATGTCAACGCAAATCACGGCATTACCGTAGTGACCAAGGTAAGCACGGTCGCCATCCACGGTGGCTGTTCCCGCGATGTAATCTCCGATTTCGATTTGTGAGTGCTTTTTTCCGTTCGCGATATCGATCACGTGCAAAATGCCATCGCAGCCACCAAAAATCGCTACATTCCCCGAAACAACGGGCATCCCGTTGACGTAGTTGTCTGTCTCATAGGTCCAGACGCCACGGCCACTACGGACATCCACGCAGTGCACACGGTTGTCATAGCTGCCAACCATCGCCCATTGGCGACGGCCATCCGGGCTTGAGATCACGTTCGCGGTGCCGAGAATCTTGTCTTCCGTCCGATAGGCCCAGCGTGGCGCACCTGTTGGGATGTGGATTCCGTACAGGCGGCCATCGGATGACCCGATGACGGCAAGGTCTCCAATGATGCGCGGGGATGCTTCGACGGGGCCCTTTGTGGCACAGCCCCAGAGACGCTTTCCTGTAGAGACATCTAGGCAGTAGACATTCTTGTCTTCACTGCCCACGAGGATGCGATTTCCAGCTACCGTGGGCTGCCCCGTAACTGCATTGCCCGTTTTAAACTTCCAGCGCAGCTTGAAACGCGTTGCGAGAGGACCATCCACGACGCGGCGTGAGAGGGCGGAGGATGCATTGACTGTCTGCATGGCTACTTTCTGGATGGACTCGCGACACAAATCATCCGCTTACTGGTACGGATAAACAGCTGGTTCCCAGCAATGGCGACACTCGAACGGACTTCTGAACCTTCATCATCCACTCGGTTTTCCGCAAGGAGTTTACCGGTCTGGATGTCATAGACAAGCACGATGCCGCCGACATTCGTCGTGTAAAGCTTGCCATCCGCAATGGTAGGCGATCCCCAGCACATATTGAAGCCTGGCGTGTCCGTTGACCAGACAATCTTGCCCGACTTTGCCTCGACACACGAAACCGACTTCCGGACATCGGAGACGATGAAGAATTTACCATCGTGGAATGCAGGCGTGGCGACATCCGATGTCAGATTTGAGCGGTCATCAGACTTCCACAGCAGGCCACTCGCACTGATATCACCTTGCTTATCCGTTGGGCAGGCGTAGACGGGAGCCTTCTTTGGCGCACAGACGAGGACGACGCCATCACCAGCGACTGGGCTTGGAACAAGTCTCCACCAGAGCTCACGGTGCCCCGGATTCCACGTTCCCCAGCGCCAGAGTTCCTTGCCATTCTTGGGGTCGTGGCCACTGAGATAGTCACCACCTGCGACCAGAAGCTGGTCCTTACCGCCATTCGAGTATGGCATCGGGGTTCCATAGGACTCCCGGCTTTCATTGGATGCCTCACTCGGCCGAGATGCCTTCCAGAGGTCCTGGCCAGTCTTTGGATCCATCGCCAGCAAATAGGACTCTCCACCATCCTTGCCGCGACGACCCACAATCTTGTCCCGTTGGAGAATCTGAAGGTATAGAACCCCTTTGTACAACAGCGGACTCGAGCTAAAGGTCCACATGAAGTTGAAGTCATGCGTTTCCTTCTGAATATTGCGTGTCCAGACCTTGCGGCCATCCACGGTATAGCAGCCGAGGTCGCCATTGCCGAAGAAAAACCAGACATGCTTGCCATCGGTGGTTGGGGATGGCGCCGCGTAAATGCTTCGCTCATCCAGCTGGGTGACGGAGCCTTCATTTCCAGAACGATGTCCGGTACCCAGATTATCGGCCCAGAGGACTTTTCCTGTCTTCCGATCGAGCGCGACAACCTGTAGGGCGCCCTGCTTGACATTCGCTACCGTTGTAAAAACGTACTTGCCATGGACAATTGGGGTGGCATGCGATGGTCCCATGAGATCCGTTGACCATTCCAGCGCTGTGAATTTGGTCGGAAGGTTTGTCGCAACGGTGGCACCGTTATGCAGCGGTCCCCGCCAGTTCGACCAATCATTTCCCTTGTTGGTCTGCGGCACGGATCCTGGGTTCATATGGCGGCTTGGTTTATGGAAAAACATCATCATCGATATCCTAAATCCTATTCACTGGGGCATCATAGCACGGAGTAGAGACTGCTTGTCTGATTCGCATCCAGTGTAAAACACTGGAGCGACAGAGCCGACTACAGCACGTCTTTATAGAGCTCAATGCAGCGTTCAATGGTCATCGGAACGGGATTGTGGCCGCAAGTCCACTGCTCCATGGCGAGCGCTGCCAGTTCTCCGATGGGAGCATCAGTGATACCGAGCGCTGCGAGCGAGCCGGCAAGTCCTAGGTTCTGCACCAATGACTTAACGGCGGTCGCGAGCGTTCCAGGTTCCATCTCGCACCGATGCTCTATCGACGAAAAGATCTGTGCCGAGCGTGGATCACTTTCGTTGAGCTTGATAACCCCTGGAAGCATCAGGGACACCGCCTGACCATGCACAACTCCATAGCGGGCTGTGAGTGGGTTACCGCAGCCGTGTGCCGCGCCGAGCATACTCGCTTCTATTGCCATCCCGGCAAGCGTCGCGCCCGCATGCAGCTGCTCGCAGGCTGGAGCTATGAGTATCGCATCCTCGGATGCAAGTTCGACCAGCGCTGGCCAAATGAGTGCAAAAGCATCCATTGCCGCCGCAGTGCTGACATCGGTTGCCGTCCGTGTGACCGCCGATTCCAGTGCATGGCTAAGGGCATCGATGCCGGCGAGGACCATCACCCGCCGTGGGCAGGATGCCAACAATGACACATCCAGGATTGCCTCTGTTGGGGCCAGCCGTTCGTGTCCGATGGCCATTTTTCGATGCGTTTTGTCATCGCTGATGAGCGCGTGACTTTGCACCTCTGATCCGGTTCCAGCCGTCGCCGGGTACACATAGAGTCGCGGAGCATCCACCGAGTCGTGCCTGTGAACGGGCCACCAGTCCTTTGGGACACCTCCACCAAAGGCCAGAAGGAGTGCCATTTTCGCAGTATCGATTGTGCTGCCACCACCGATAGCCACGACGCAATCCGCATTGAGTGGCGCCAGGAATGCCGCAGCCGCAAGGACATCCGCCTCACATGGATTCTCATGGATGTCGGTAAACACGCCGCTCACTACACCTGTCGAAATTGATTCAAGCGCCTGCGTAACATATGCCGTTGTTATCAGGTTTGGATCAACAAACAACGCGATACTGCTGTGGCCGGATGTAACGGAGCGCAAGGATGCCTCAAGCTCTCCGTGCGCTTCTGTGACCGCTGTGACAATCTCAAGGGCAGCTCTGTGGCGAGCGAGGATGCCAGTTAGTTCGCTGGCTGGTGTTGCCACTGGATACTCCTCCGGCGATACAGGAACTCGAACAGGTTTCCTTCGTGCGGTTGATTCCACTCGACATGACTTGTCGGCAAAACACCAACATTCAGGCGATCAATGTGTGGGCAGGCCATGATTTCCTGAAGGAATGCATCATCGTTGGTGATGGCCGTCACGATAAGACTCTGCCCCATCTTCTCAAGCATTTCGCTCTGTGGAGTCTCGATGACCTGGGCGAATGGGAACATGTACTCTTTTCCAGCCATCGGGTGCTCCCACGATGAACAGAAGAGAATCGTTGGATGGAGGTAGGTACAGCCATCCTGCTCAACGTTACGCGGCCCATCATGCTTATCCGCCGAACAGTCGACCGCTCCGGCAGTCTGGAGACCGGCATCTATAGCAGCATCCATCATTTCAGCCATGCGCGGATTCGCAAAGCCGCTGAGGATTGCATCCGGATCCTTGGGTCCCCGTGGGAAGACCTCGGCAACCTTTGTTGCGATGGCTTCGGCGATCTCACGACCATATTTTGGAACGACTACTGTGGATGCATTGATGCACGAGCGGCCACCATTTGCAGAGATCGACGTCGCGATGACATCGATGTATTCTCGCCAGTTCTCGATGCAGTCATTTCCGATGATGATTTTTGACCAGCCTGGACCGTGGACTTCGACTCCCGGGTTGGATGCATACTTTTGAACCGTTCCAACATCCCCGAAAATG
>CAIWTR010000065.1 GCA_903915615.1 uncultured Armatimonadota bacterium | reverse complement strand
TTCGCAGCCATCATTGCGAATGGCTCAGGAAGCTCATCGGAGCGGCCCGTCCACTTTGCAGCAAGCGCCGTGGCGTTATCGACATTTAAAATGCCTGCGCCGTACTTTTTGACATCCCCGCCAGTCACCTTTGCAGCCGACTCAATCAGCGCCTTGCGGACTTTGACTGGATCCTTAATGCCTTGTGCCATCACGAGAGCAGCTGCCGCCGCAACGTGTGGGCTTGCCATGCTGGTCCCTTGGAAGGCGTAGTAGCCATCCCCCTGACCGCCAAACTCCACCGGGAGGTTGGTGTTTTGCAGGATGCCCGCGGACTCATCGCGGTCCGAATAGCCACCGATGTCACCGCCTGGCGCAGCGAGCGCAACCTGCTTGCCCCAGCTGGAGTAGCCTGCGAGCTTACCGGATGGTCCGACAGAACTAACCGCGATGCACTCGGAGTAGGCTGCGGGATACCCGACGCCCTGCTTGCCCGAGTTGCCAGCCGCGGCGACGATGACGACACCCTTCTTAGATGCATACGTACACGCACTGCGGATAACAGCATCCGGGAATGGGCTACCAAGGCTCATGTTAATAACATTTGCGCCCTTGTCAGCTGCCCAGCGGATAGCATCGGCGATGTCGGCGCTGGTCCCGGACCCTGATGCGCTTAAAACCTTAAGAGGCATGATGGTCGCGCCATAGGCAAGGCCTGCGACACCTTCCGAGTTGTTGGTTGCTTCGGCGATGGTCCCGGCGACGTGGGTTCCGTGGCCATGGTCATCGTATGGGTCTGTGTCACGGTTTACAAAGTCATAACCGGCCGTAAAGGTCGTCGATCCGAAGTCGCGACAAGCTTGTCCTTTACCACTGGATGTTCCAGAAACACCGGTGTCGATAACGGCTACGACAACGCCTGTTCCACGGGAGCGCTTCCATGCGGCTTCCGCACCAACCATTTGGAAGTTCCACTGCTCAGCGTAGCGCGGGTCATTTGGGGATGTTGACTTAGGACTAACAGAGTTTGCGACTTTACTGTTTTGCCTGAGGTTCAGAGGCAGAAAATCCGGGTCGAGCTGATAGGTGTGCTCGTTGTCGTAAGCATCGATGTTAGTGGCTGTCTTCAGCGCTGCAAGCGCTTTGACGCGCTCGGCTGCAGACAGAAAGACTTGATAGACATGGTTGCTCGATGAAACGACTGAGTTCGGTTTCCAGCGGCCGCCTATTTTTGCTTGCAGCTGGGCGATTTCAGACTTGGATGCCTTGTCTGCGACATCGACAATCAATGGGGATGACTGTGCGGATGCGAGGCTTGCGACACCGGCAACAATGGCGGTGGCGAGGAAGAGGTTGCGAATCAAAGCCTTCATACTGCTGGCTCCTGCTTCAATTGAGGGTTGCGCTCAAGGATATAGTCATAGCGGTCACGGGTACGCCCGGTTCGCATGTCGAACAGAGGGGTGCCACCCGCATAATTGGTTCCCTGTGGGTCCCCAAAATCATTACGGCCTTCAGCCTTAATCCAGGCATCTATGCGCTTCTTTGTCGCTTCATCCACTACCATACTGTTCAACCCTACCTTAGTGCATTCTACCTGTGAATCTTATGGATGGTTCCCTTCACGACAACTCGGAACAGAGGTGCAAACCCGGAAGCAAAAATAGGATTATTATTTAATGAAATGGGCAAGACAGACGGCTTATTAATAGCATCCGAATCTGCCGGTGGACGCTGCATACGATTTTGCGGTAACTTGCACGCATCGACAGGGTTTTCAATACTCACACCCTGTGCCGGGAACAACACTTAATGATTACAACGAACAGTGGTCTTCAGTACGAAGACATCACCATCGGACAGGGACCAACCGCCGCAAAGGGCCAAAATGTCTCCGTCCACTACACAGGTGTCCTCGCGGATGGAACCCAGTTCGACAGCTCGGTCGGCCGCGGGCCATTCGAGTTCACCCTCGGTGTCGGGATGGTGATCAAGGGCTGGGACGAAGGCGTTGCCGGGATGCAAATCGGTGGCAAGCGCAAGCTCGTGATTCCAGGCAACCTCGCGTATGGCGATCAAGGCTTCCCGGGCGTCATCCCACCAAATGCAACCCTCACATTCGATGTCCAGCTGCTTAGCGTGTCCGGGGATGCATATCCGGAAGCAACACCCATCGATGAAAGCGCATTGACAACCACCGCAAGCGGTCTGCAGTTCGCCGATATCGTTGTCGGGGATGGCACCGAAGCCAAGCACGGCAATGTTGTCGCAGTGCACTACACCGGCATCCTCACAGATGGCACACAGTTCGACTCCAGTCGTGGCCGCGGACCATTCGAGTTCCCACTCGGCGGCGGCCGTGTGATCAAGGGCTGGGACGAAGGCGTTGCTGGCATGAAAATCGGCGGACAGCGAAAGCTCGTGATTCCAGGCAATCTCGCCTATGGCGAAAATGGTTACCCTGGCGTCATCCCACCGAATGCAACACTCATCTTCGATGTGGAACTCATCGGAGTGAAAGGCTGATATAGATACACCATGATGACAAAGTACTTTCTGGCAATCTTCGCCATTGTTGGACTTCTCGCAGCAGGCTGTGATCAGCCAAAGGCAGCGGAGTCCACTGAGACGGCTACGCTGAACAAAACAGAACCAACTGGCGCTCCGACAAGCGCAGATGGCAAGCCTGTCGCGGGACCTCCAGCGCCTCCATCGGATGCACCATCCGAAATCGCCAAAATGGGCCCAACCACCAAGAAGCTCGAATCTGGGCTCGAAATCGAAGAGCTCAAAGTTGGCTCCGGGGATGAAGCCAAGACCGGTACCACGGTCAAGGTTCACTACACCGGCTGGCTCACCGATGGCAAGAAGTTCGACAGCTCCCTTGACCGTAACGAGCCATTTGAGTTCTCCCTCCCAGGTCAAGTGATTCAGGGTTGGAATGATGGCGTTCCAGGCATGAAGGTCGGCGGTAAGCGAAAGCTCAAGATCCCAGCAAAGCTTGGCTACGGCGAGCAGGGCGCTGGTACGGATATCCCACCTGGAGCAACCTTGATCTTCGAAGTCGAGCTGCTCGAAGTTAAGAAGTAATCAACTTCCAATCACCAAGCACGGTAAACAAAACGCCTCTGGATTTCCAGAGGCGTTTTTTCGCATGACGCAGAGTCGAACGGATCCCTAAGCGAACTCGACCACCATGTCAATCTCGACCGGGATGTTTCCCGGGAGGCTGCCGGCTCCCACAGATGTCCTTGCGTGACGGCCATTCTCGCCGAACACATCCTCGAGGAGATCTGAACAGCCATTCATGACTTTTGGATGTTCTGTGAAATCATCCGTGGCATTTATCAAGCCGAACACTTTGACAATCTGCGTGACGCGGTCGATGCTTCCAAGCTCGTGGGCAATCACACCGAGGAGCTGAATCCCCGTCTGACGCGCATATGCATAAGCTTCATCGATAGTCACATCCCGGCCGACTTTGCCGATGTAAGGACCATCCGCCTTGCCAGCAAGGAACAACAGGTTGCCTGTCTTCACGGCATGGATATAGTTGCCGGCTGGCTCTGGTGGCGGGGGCAACGTAATTCCAAGCTCGACAAGACGCTGGCTGGGGGGTGTTTTCATAGCTACAAATCCTCGTGTCAGCCAGCGTACAACACGCGCTGAATCTCTTCCAACCCGGTCTTTTACAAACTGACTTTAGTTATGGAAACACAGATTGCCCAAGGCATTTCAATTGTGTGTAGGCAGCTCAGTGTCCATATTGAATAATGCAGCTGTCCGTGTGGCGGGCGTTAATGCCGCTTTCAGTCTTGCATCCGGGTTCAAAGCGTGCGTTGAAGTACATTCACAATCCCCCAAAACATCGGGTTCACAGCACCCGTGGCCATGCCTGCCAAAGCACTCGTACTTGTCCAATTGTCGGCAATGGTGGCCATTTACGCTTAGCCCTGTTTGCCAAAACAAACAAGTTTGGGATGCGTTGACACATGTCCTATTTCACGTGAAGTTCTTAACATTGGTAGTCAGGTTTGAGCCAACAACGCTCCGATGTCGGAAAGAACAAATGTGTGGATGAAGTTAGGTTGTTGCACGGGGGAATGACTCTGGGAAACATCCCGTACATGCATGACCCGACGTAACAATTAGGGCGTAAATGGTGGTCAATTGTATAAGTTTTGCGGAGTGATTTGAGCTGGACATTCAAGTATGCGTGGCGTTGTCAGCTAAAAATCTTATTGATAAATATTGATATTTATACATACTCCTGAAAGGTCAATAAGCAGGTATGAACGCTTAAAAAACCTTTGCCTTTGGGTCGAATTCAGGGTGAAATCACCCGTCAGATCTTCCCCTCCCCCACCGTGCGGTGGACCCCCGAAAAGTTAAACGTGAACGACCAGCTCTCCATCTCCCAGACCGAAATTCCAACATCCTTACAGGAGGCGTGGAACACTGCTCATCAGGATCTCCTTGAGCGGTTAGAGAGCAGCGTAACTCTTAACAAATTCCGCGATGCCCGCCTGGTGGCCTGGACATCCAGTGCGGATGATTCCCTTACGCTTGATATCGAAGTGCAAGGCGACTTCATCGCGCAGTGGGTTCGTGTTCGTCACGTGACTTTGTTAACAAAGCTTGTCGCGGACAACCTCGACACCAATGCAGAAAATGTTCGCATTAACTTGGTGGTCCGCAAAGCGGAGCCAGCAACCACCCGACAAGCACCAACACGGATTCAAGCCAAGCGCCCGGCGCCGGAGATGTTATCTACTGATGGACGTTCCAGCGGCTCTGGTTCAACAACCAAATCGGTTTACATCAAGCCGAATCTAAACCGTGCATTCACATTTGAGACATTGGTTCGCGGGAAAGCCAATCAGCTGGCAGCCTCATGTGCGGCAGCGATCTGTGAGTCGCCGGGCGAGATTTACAACCCGATGTTTCTGTACGGCCCTAGCGGCAATGGCAAGACGCACACTCTGCATGCGATTGGCCATGCGGTTCAGCAGCGCCATCCAGAGCTGCGCGTTGGCTACGTTTCCGGTGAGGCCTTTCTAACGGAGTTTCTCGAATCGCTGCGTGAGAACAGAACGGCGCAGTTCCGTAAGAAGTTCCGCCAGCTGGATGTTCTGCTCGTCGATGACATCCAGTTCCTAGGTGGACGCGAGGCTACCGTCGAAGAGTTCTTCCACACATTCAATACGCTGCAGCAATCCGGACGTGCATTGGTGATTGCCAGTGACCGTGCGCCGCGTGACCTGCCGGGAATGGATGAACGCATTCGGACGCGCCTTGCGGCCGGGATGGTTGCTCAGCTTGCATCGCCGGAACTCGAGCTGCGGATTGCGATTTTGCAGTCGAAGCTGATGCGCGATCAAGCCGGACATATGGTGCCATTGAATGTTCTTGAGTACATCGCCCAGTGTGTGACTAGCTCTGTCCGTGCGCTTGAAGGTGCATTGGTGCGCTTGCTTGCGATGGCGGGTTGTTCTGGCGAACCGATCACTATTGACCTTGCCAAAGATGCCCTTATCGATATTGCAGATAACGCCCCGGTAGCACCGCTTGCGGTTTACGGACATACGATTCGCCCGATACCACCGCACAAGCTTGTGGGCATCCTCCAGGATGTTCTTGAGGAAACACTGCACATCGATCGTGCAGCGCTTGTCGGCACACGACGGGACCGCCCGACGGTGCAAGCGCGGCACATCGCGATGTACCTGATCCGTGACATGACGGGGGCAAGCCTTGCAGCGATTGGGGATGTCTTTGGAGGCAAAGATCATACAAGTGTGCGGCATGCGTGTGAAAAGGTTCAGCTCGCGATGAACACCGAGACGGCATACATGCAGCAGGTTCAGCAGCTGCGCAACAAGGTCACCTTACGGCTGACATCCAGAAGTATGGAATAGGCTGTTTTGTTATTCGCCACGCAAACTCATATCGGTACGCCGATGTGGGTTTTTCTTTTTTAGGCAGGAGATGCCAACTTTAGGTGCCTTTGCGGCTGACATCGAGAAGCATGGAATAGGCATCACGTGTTTAGAAAACCCACACACTGGTTTGCACCTATGTGGGGTTTTCTTTTGCCTTAGCGACCAAGTCCTGGATGTCTGTTTCCCTCGAGGAGAGGCGTTTTGGCCGCATTCCGGGACATCCTCACGATGCATTGCTTTGACCTATAAATGACCGTTGTAGGAATCAACAGGGAAACATCAACGGTGAGATGTATATTCCTAAATGCATTGATAATGCTTAGTCAAAAACCAACAAAACAACTCTTGTATGATGTTGCCTTCGTGAACGAGATCGAGGTCTGGTAGAAGCACTTTTTACGGCCAAAACGGCTGTCCTGGATGCAATAAAGCAATCTTTTTCCATGGGAAAGACAGGGGATAAATTGTGGATAACTACCATCCAGATTAGGGGATAAGTGATCGCACTTTGTGGTCTGTGAATTGACCGGGCATTCGCGCCATCAGATTGTTTGCAACTGCGCCCCGAATGTGGAAATCATGCCGATTTTATCCACACTGTAAAAATTACCAGTATGTTGATTTCTTTGTCATTCGGATGCAAAAGTTAGCTGTTTACTGGCATCCACCAAGGAAAACTGACCGAATCACACATGTCCGTATAAGTGACAATTAGTTATCCCCAATGTCCACATCACTATTACTTCTTCTACTGTAAATATATACATATATCTCTATCAGTAATTCGGAATGTGGATGGGCAAAACAGAGGGTGAATTTCCAAAGAGGGAAGATCTTTACGTGAGATACACTTATTGCGAGAACCCGAAAAGGTGGATGGATTTTTGGCCAAAGTGACGATCACGATTACGATGAAACCTACATTGCTGGATGCCCAAGGGAGAACCGTTGAAGGTGCGCTCAAGGCAATCGGCTACGATGATGTCGCAGGGGTGCGCGTTGGAAAAGTGATTGAGCTTGAGGTTCCAGGATCCGATGTTGCGACGATTGAGGCAACGGCTGCCGAGATGTGTGATCGTCTCCTCGCCAACCCTGTCCTCGAAGACTACCGTATCTCGGTGACATTGTAGGAACGCAACCTATGTCAATACCTACCATCGGCGTTGTTGTTTTCCCTGGCTCGAACTGTGACCGTGATGCGGAAGCGGCATGGACAGAGCTCGGATTTGGCAATGTGAAAATGCTCTGGCATCAGGATACAGACCTCACGGGTATCGATGCGATTATCGTTCCTGGCGGCTTTTCCTACGGCGATGCGCTGCGTGCAGGAGCGGTGGCGGCGATGTCACCGGTGATGGATGCTGTGGCAGACTTTGCG
>CAIWTR010000064.1 GCA_903915615.1 uncultured Armatimonadota bacterium | reverse complement strand
GGGCCCAGTGTGCAAACTATTTTGGTGCGGCGCTTGCCGTGGCATGGGGATGCCGATATCGAGCCTGTCATAGCTGATTATAGCGATGCTATTAGCCCCGGTACAATCACCAACCCTATAACAATCCCGGTGAAGTAACCATGCATCCGTTAACGATCTAATAGGGCCCGCGAACGAGATGATCGACATCCGACCGATACCAGGCTTCAAGCGCTGCATGCAGCTCGGCGGGAAGGCTGTTCAGCGTTGATGCACTGACATTCGAGGCAACCTGGCCCGGGCGGCTTGCTCCTGGAATGACCACGGTCACTGCTGGATGGTCGAGAATCCAACGCATCGCGAATTGTGCCATTGTCATGTCTTGCGGCACATGTGGCCGGAGAGCATCCACCAAATCGATGGCCGCCTCGTAGGGAAGCCCGGAGAACGTCTCGCCAACATTGAACGCTGCGCCATCCCGGTTGAAGTTCCGGTGGTCCTCATCTCCAAATGCAGTATGCTTTGTCATTTTGCCTGACAGCAATCCGGATGCAAGTGGGAGACGTACGATCAGGGATGTGCCATTTGACTGTGCTTTGTCGAACAGCTGCCAAACGGGACGCTGGCGAAGGACATTAAAGAGAATTTGCAGGCTGACGAGCCCAGGCTGCGCCATGCAGATTTCGGCTTCCTCGATGCTCTCAACACTTGCCCCAAAGCGCTTGATCAGCCCTTCCGCTTGAAGCGTACGGAGGTGATCGAAGACGGTTCCATCGCGAAGGGCATCGGTTGGGATGCAGTGCAGCTGCACAAGGTCCAGAGACGCGACATTGAGGCGCTCGAGGCTTGCGGTGATATGCGTCCGCATCGCATCCAGTGTCCAGTTCTCTGGCCAGCCTGGAGGCGAGAAGCGTCCCTGCTTGGTTGCGACAAAGATGCCCTGCGGTGCATCCTCAGCCACCCAGCGTGCAATCAGGCGCTCGGAGCGCCCTGCACCGTAGACATCTGCGGTATCGAAAAATGTGACGCCCGCTGCATAGGCTGCCCGAAGGATTGCAAGGGCATCATCTTCCTCGACATGTGCCCAGCTTCCACCGATCTGCCAGCAACCAAGACCAACTTCACCTACCGGGATGCCATCAAATGAACGGGTTTGCATTCTTCTATCCTTCTCAACCAAGTTATTGGCAGCGCCAATATGCGAGCGTCGTGGAGAGCATCGTGGCTATTTCGCCGCTTGGCTCCCAACCTAACAGCTGCTTTGCCTTCGCCGGGTTCCCTACACTACATGGGACATCGGATGCCCGCAGGCGTGCCGGATCCAATTCCACCGTAACGGGTACGCGTGCGATGTTAATGAGACCATCCAGGAGGTCGCGGACCGAAACCCCAACACCGCTGGACACATTCAAAACGGTAAATGGCGCATCCAGCAGCAGCATTTTGGAATATGCATCAACGACATCCGCCACGGGCAAAAAGTCACGCAGCGCATCCAGGTTGCCCACTTTCACCACCGGTGGAAGGTCTCCGCGCTCGATTTGCGCCAGCTGCTGCGCAAAAGCAGGGACAACAAACTGAGTCGTCTGGAGTGGTCCGGTGTGGTTGAAGGAGCGGGAGACAACGATTTTCAGTTTTTCCGATGCCATTTCCCGCGCT
>CAIWTR010000063.1 GCA_903915615.1 uncultured Armatimonadota bacterium | reverse complement strand
TGATGTAAATCATCGTGAGGACAAGTGGGGCGAGCCGACCCTATTCGCAACGGAAGTCATTAAGGCTGTGCGTGCCGCTATCGGGGTGGATATTCCGATCCTCTACCGCTTTAGCATCCACAGTGATGACCCTAACGCAACGGATGAACCTGTGACCCCTGAATCGCTGTCGGTCTACCTAAAAGCTCTCGAAGATGCGGGTGTGGATGTGTGGGATATATCCTGCTGGCGCGAATCCCGGCGAGGCTATTTCGGCACAACGACATTGTTGCCCGAGTGGGTAAGGCAGGCATCAAACTTACCGCGTATTGTCGCAGGGAATTTTCTGGAACCTGCAGGTGCTGCTGAGTACTGCGAAAGTGGATATGCGGAGGGCATTGCCCTTGCGCGTGGCTTGATTTCGGATGCGGCTTGGTGTGAACGTGCCCAAGTGGGGGATGCGTACCGACCGTATCAGGATTCGGATTTGCACGAGCTACATGCCGGGCGCGACCCGGGCGTTTAACCTGATGTCGCCAGTGCGTTCATTTACCGGATGTCGAAACACTGGCAGGTATACTGAAGCGAACGTGTGATTCACACACATAAGGAGTTACAACCAATGGCTAGCCATACATTGTCGCCGTTGCCCTACGCATTCGATGCACTCGAGCCACACATCGATGCGCTGACCATGGAAATCCACCATGACCGCCATCATCAGGCCTATGTCAACAACTTGAACACCGCGCTCAAGGACAGCCCTGAGCTCGCGGAGCTTTCGGTCAATGCATTAATTGCGGACCTCGCGAATGTTCCTGATGCAATCCGTGGAGCTGTTCGCAACAACGGCGGCGGACATGCAAACCATGACCTTTTCTGGGATGTCTTGACACCTGGCGGAGCAAATGAGCCATCCGGTGATCTGCTTGCGGCCATCACTGCTGCTTTTGGCTCGGTGGATACCCTCAAGGCTGCGATGTCCGAAGCGGGCGTAAAGCGCTTTGGAAGCGGATGGTCGTGGCTGATTTCGGCTGCGGATGGAACGCTTTCTGTTGCGAGCACAGCAAATCAGGATTCTCCTGTGATGGGCGCTGCTGTTGCAGGGTGTGCGGGAACGCCACTCCTTGGCATCGATGTGTGGGAGCACGCGTACTACTTGAAGTATCAGAACAAGCGCCCGGATTACCTTTCGGCAATCTGGTCTGTTGTCAACTGGGACAAGGTTGCGGAGCGCTACGCAAACCGCTAATCGGAACGCGTTTCGTGAAAAGAAGCGAGCCCCGGCATTGCCGGGGCTCGTTTTCATTTGTGAGCGAAACTCTACGAGTAAGCCCGTTAGCTGGTCGCCGGCATCAGGACAGCCCGGCACGGTGCGCCATCACACGCAATCCGAATCGGTAGGCAAACAAGCTCGTACGGACCTGCATCCACATGGGAAAGGTCAAGCCCCTCAACAATGATGACATTGTTGCCGAGGAGCATTTGGTGCGTCTCGACATTTCCCGAATGAAATGGACCAATCGAAAGATAGTCGATTCCGATGAGCTTTAGTCCACGGTTGATCAGATAGCTTGCAGCTGTATGGTCGATACCTGTGTAGTTTTCATAAAATGCCGGCTGATACAGTCTGCCCGCGTGGTCATCGATTTTGAGTAAGAGCCGGGTGCACGTTTCCGGGAGGTCCTGCGCAGCAAAGTATTCAGCCGTAAGGACGCCCTTACACGTGACGTGGTGTACATGACAAGGTCCGACAAGCGTGGACAGCTCAAGCGTGTCGACGAGACCACCTCCCGGGACAAAGTGCCGGGGGGCATCCAGGTGCGTTGCCGTATGTGCGCCCATGTCGATGTGTGTGATTTCAGCCACATCGCCATTTTCGTGAGTCGCGGTCTGGGTAAGGCTTACATTTGGATGTCCGGGCCAGACGGGTGTCGCATTGGATGTTGTGACGC
Organism: uncultured Armatimonadota bacterium; assembly: GCA_903915615.1. GTDB lineage: Bacteria > Armatimonadota > Armatimonadia > Armatimonadales > Armatimonadaceae > CAIRTT01. The sequence continues at coordinate 1,331 of CAIWTR010000063.1, read as the reverse complement.
TGATATCGATTGGGTAGGTGAGCATGATTATGGAAGATCACTCCTGTCTAAAAACTCGATCACACATCGCTGGGATGACGCATTCAGGATTCCAGCAGCTTTAGGTCCAAGGACACAAGCCGCTGTGGCAATACAATCGGCATCCTCAGAGCGATTGGAACGAACGGCGACGTGGCGTGGAGACTCCATCCCGAGTCCTGTCCTCGGATCGATAATGTGGCTGTAGCGCCGATTTCCGATGGTCACGTATTGACTGGCATCCCCGCTGATGGAGAGCGCACCAAGCAGATCAACAACCTTCCGTCCAACCTGAACCTTCCATGCCTCACCATTCGTTTTGACGCCATTTGCGAACATGTCGCCTCCGGCTTCGATGAGGTAGGAGCGGATACCAAACTGCCGGATGCTTTGTGAGATGGCATCGATTCCAGAGCCTTTTGCTATTCCACCAAGATCTAGGAGCATCCCCGGGCGCTTAAGGGTGACGCTCGAGTCATCATCGCCTAGGATTACATGTTGATACCCAACACTTTTCCGCGCAGCCATCATCGCTTGTCGGCTGGGGAGTTTGCCCGACTTTCGTGTCTCGCGCCATTGCTTTACAAATGGGCCTACGGTGGGGTCAAAGGCACCTTTTGATACGGCTGCAAGCTCGAGGGCCTTCCTTAGAATCGTATACAGCGTGGGGGAGACAACGTAGGGCTTGCCATAAGGCTTCGCACACAGCTGCATCAATTCACTGGTTGGTCGGTAGTCGGATGTGATCTGTTCAAGGTCGGCAATTGCCTTGTAGCCGGCCTTGACAGCACGTTCGGCGAGAGCCTGATTTGCATACGAAACTGTTATTCTTACAGGCACTCCCATATGGATTTCCGTATACTGAAATCGTTGTGCATCTGCTCCGGGGGATTCCTGTTGTGCCGTTGCACCAGACTGGGAGTATCGGGACGTGACAGCTATTGTTCTCACTATGGTTAGTATCCTATCGCTGGTAACACCTGTTTATCAGACATCAGCAAAGGCAAAGTCCGTGCCACCGAAGGCAAAACAGACAAAAGCCGTTGCTGTCAAGAAGTCCGTAAAGGCGCCAGTGGCATCGGTAAAGACGATTTCATATCCGCTCCCAGATGGCCGTGCGCCGTTTGTAGAGAAGATTCCGAATTCTGTCGTGACCTTCGACATGTTGCCTGTTCCTGCGATGCCCGATGGTCGCAAGGTGTTCATGAGCAAGTTCGAGATTCAGTGGGATGTCTATGACATTTTCGCGTATCGCCTTGATCTGACAGAGTCCGAGAAGGCTGCGGGCGTTGATGCTGCGGCGCGTCCGAGTA
>CAIWTR010000062.1 GCA_903915615.1 uncultured Armatimonadota bacterium | reverse complement strand
CTCGTCGTACACTTCAACAATCTCGAAGATGTTTCCATCTGCGTAATCGATTGATACCGATGTCAGACTCTTGCGATCTGTGTCCTGACTATCCGTCAATCGTATGTAATCAAGCTTCGTCAAAGCTGACAGTCGTTTATTCCCTGACAAAAATTCATTTCTCGTCTTATCAAATGTGACCTGCCGAACAGGCCGCAGGACGTAAACGAGAAAGATTGGAAGTCCGATGAACGTGACAATTGTCGACACAAGCCAGAGAAAGCCAAAATGGTTACCAGATGGGCTGAAAAAGTCACTGGCATCGCGTGACACCGTCTTCCGCGAAACAATCGCAAGCATCGCTAGAACAAAGTTACAAAACAGGGTGAACGCCACGAGACTGCACCCATTGACATTCATATAGCCTGGAGCTCGCAAGGATAGCCGCAGAATGCTGGGGGTATGCAACACATCCAGAATTAACTCAGGAGAAACGTTAAACTGAGTAGGTGTGTTATCGGACATTGGATGGTTGGTCGTCCACCAGGCATCCACCTATCAAATGATGAATAACATCCGCCCCCTTAAGCATGTCTGCATCATGGGTCACCACAATAACTGTGTGATCTACCGCCCAGTCGGCTAGAGCGCTCATCACCTTATAGCCATTATCCTTGTCCAATGCCGCCGTTGGCTCATCCGCAAACACAATGTCAGGATTGCCTATCAAGGCTCGCGCAACAGCGACACGCTGCCTCTCACCACCAGACAGCATCGATGGATACTTATCCCCCATCCCGTCAAGTCCTAGATACGAGAGTAAGGATTCAGCCTTCTGAACGGATGCAGACAGCTCATCAGGATTAATTCCAACAAGGATGTTCTCAAGGGCTGTCAAATAGTTCAGCAGAAATGGTTGCTGAAAGACAAAGCCAAACTTTTGACTCCGCAGGCGTGCACATGCAGCATCTGACATGTTAGTGATCGATGTGCCATCGAGTGCAACATTTCCAGCTGTTGGTGACTTGAGGCCGCACAGAATATACAGCAGGGATGATTTACCCGAACCGCTTGGCCCCATAATTCCATGGAGTTTGTTAGGCGAAAAATCCAGGCTAACGCCTTTCAGGGCATGCGTGACGCGGGTCGCTTCCACGTAATCGAGGCAAATATCATTGCATGACAGCATTAAAATCCACCTATCGTCTCTCTATTACAGACACAGCATCCAGTCGCTTCAAGCGAACCCAAACCGTTACCATCGCAAAGATTGTGATCGCTACTGGAATCGGCAGGGTATGTTGATAGGCCCACGGGTCCATCGCATCCAAGAAGAGACCTCGTTGTTTGAATACATTTGCGGCCAGATAGGTCAGCAAAAACACCGAAAGCACGCTTCCTATCGCCCATGCAATCACGGTTAAAATCACCGTCTCCCAAACAATCTTCATCATCAAACGCGCACGACTAATACCAAGTGCCGCCAGCACTCCAAACTCAGGAATGCGTTGCGTAAAGTAGATATTACTCAGCATCCCACTCATCAACGCAATCACGAAGATGACCGTAGCGCTGACAACCTCCATGATCATGTACATCGATGACAAAGAGTCACGAACCTCAGCCAGAAGATTTGCTCGGGTAAGGACGTTGACTTTTTCTGGAGACAAGAAGCCATCCCCTTTGCGCCCGACCGGCATTAGCCGTTCGTTCACGACATCAAGGTCCGATGGAACCTTCGTCGTAAACAGTAAACACTTTGGCGTTAGGAGAAACGTCTTGTCCGTAAACGTTCTGCTGGACATCGCAACCCAAATATCGCTCTTTAGGACGCCGACGACCTTAACGGGAACGGGTGATCCGGCGATTCCACCATCATCCAATGGGCCAGCAATGACATCGCCCAGCTTTAGATTTCTGTTTTCTAGAATAGGCTGCGAGACGACCACTTCCGGCTTACCTTCTTCGGGCATTCTGCCCTCGACTAGGGTTGCTCGAATACGTTTCAACAGGTAATCGCGCTCTTCGGGTGTGGAGCCGATAACAACAAACGGTAGTCGTCCGACGACGGTTTTGATGTTTACGAAAAAGACGCCACCCTCGATGATTCGGTCAATCTCAGGTTGCATCTCAAGGATTGCTCTCTGGTCCATTGGGACACTTTGTGTCGAACGCTGAGGGATCACATAAGTGAAAAACTCGGTGTACCGATATATGGTTCGGACCGTCAGGTCAATGGAGTTGGCAATCGATGCGACTGCTGCAATGAGGAAGACACATAAAACAATGACAAAACCCATCGGAAGGACCTTAGACGGATTGCGTGTCAAGTAGGTGAATGGACTTAGTGGATGGCGCATCAATTACCCAACGCTTCCTGCAGCTGTGCATCGTGGTCGTGGGACTGATACCACGCTAAGTACTCATCAAGCGTTCGATTAATGCCATCAAGAGTCGACTCTTTTGCCAACGTACCTCTAAGTCTTGTCGCTCCAGGCACACCCTTAAAGTAGTGTCCAAGGAGACCACGGAGCTCACGGCACGCAACGCCTTCTCCTTGAACATTCACTTGTAAGCTCGCATGTTGACGCGCAACCGCGACACGGTCTTCCACCGCAGGTTCACAGCGGATTGGCTCGCCAGCAATCGCATCTCTAATCTGGCCTAATAGCCATGGATTGCCCATCGCCGCGCGGCCGATCATCACACCGTCGCAGCCAGTTTCCCGAAGCATCCGGAGCGCATCGGCTGGCGTTTCGATATCGCCATTTCCAATGACGGGAATATCGTTGCCAACGGTTTCCTTCACTTGCGCAATAACATCCCAGTCAGCGACACCGCTAAAACCTTGGGATGCGTAACGTGCATGGACTGCAATAGCTTTTGCCCCGATGTTAGCAGCGGCGCGGGCAAACTTCACTGCGGTCAGCTGGCCCTGTGTATAACCAGACCGCACCTTTACGGTTACCGGAACACTGGGAACAGCATCGACAACGGCTTTGACGACGGCCTCAGCTTGACACAGGTCTTTGAGGAGCGCCGCTCCCGCACCTGTTTTTGCCACTTTCGGTACCCAACATCCCATATTGATGTCCACGCCTGTGGCGCCCCGGTCAACAACGACGCGAGCTGCCTCTGCCATCGTTTCCGGATCTGCACCGAATAACTGACAAAAGGATGGCTGCTCTGATTCCGTCCAGTCGAACATCCCGTAGGTCTTTTGGTTCTTGTAATGAATGGCCATGCTTGAAATGAGCTCAGTTACGACTAAACCCACATCACCATGTTCCTTGCAGATGGCCCGAAAAGGATGCGAAGTCACGCCGGCCATCGGGGCAAGCACAACTGGATTCTCGATTTCTATATTCCCTATGCGCATCGATTCGGCAGCCTCTTATCGGACACGTACGCCACTAGTCCATGCTTCACAGGGGACTATACCTGCCGCGAGACTGTTTCCGAGATTCTCGTAGGCACAATCGTAGACGATGAAGTCTGCAAACTTCCCTTTCTCGAGTGACCCAATAATGTCATCCCTGAAAATGGAATAGGCACTGTTCAAGGTGTAGCCGTAGAGAGCTTCATCAAGTGTGAGTGTTTCATTTGGTGACCAAGTCGACCGGTGAATCGCGGCACTTAGAACCTTTGCACTGCTTAGAACTTCCACCGGACAGTCGCTTCCAAGGGCAAGGCGTACTCCCCTGTCCCAAAGTGTTCTGAATGCGTAAGCCCATTTGCTTCGCTCAGCTCCGATGCGGTCAATGGTCCATGTGTCACTCGTAACAAATTGTGGCTGGATGGCGCAAACGATGTTCCACTCCACGATTTGCTCGACCAGGCTACTATCGAGGACGCTAATGTGTTCAACACGGTGACGGAGTGGGTTTGAGCGGTCATCGCCCATCGATCCAATGATGGCCGCTAGGGATTCGCGATTAGCCTGATCACCAATTGCATGGATCACAAGCTGAAAACCGTGCTGGGCGGCATCAAGGCACATTTCATTGAGGTGATCCGGTGCATAAATACGTTCACCGAGTACACCCGGAGCATCCGAGTAGTCGGCTGCCATGAGGGCTGTTCGTGCACCGAGGGAGCCATCGGAGAATAGCTTGGCGCCACCAATCTTGACACGATCGCTCCCAAACCCGGTTTGGATGGCAAAGGTTTTCAGATGTTCGATACTTGCATAGGGAGGCATTCCCGTCATTCGTACAGGAAGCCGGTTTGCCTTTTCAAGGCGCAAATAGGCCCCGAGTTGGTCGGCTGTGTCGAGAAGCGTCCCGACAGAAGTGATGCCTTGCGATAGTGCAACATCAGCAGCCTCCAAAACGGCTGCCTCTTGATCACTCTGTGAGGGTTTTGGAATATGCCGACGTAGATGCCTGATCGCGACCTCAGTGAAGAGGCCGCAATGTGCATGTCCTTCTGCGAGCTCATCAGGAGTCAACAATGCAAGTGCAGCACTATTGGCAACAACAGCGTGTCCACAGACGCGGGTGATAAGCACTGGACGTGTTGTGCTAATTGAGTCTAGGAGTTCACGGGTGGGCCATTCGTTGTTTGGATAGGCTTGCTGATCAAACCCCCGGCCTTCAATCCATCCGCTGTCCGACTTGTTTGCCTGTGTCCGTAAGCGCTCGAGAAGCTCATCGAGGTCAGCACACCCCATCAGGTCCGCTTGCCGCAGGCGCCCCATTCCATAGGCTAAAAAGTGAATGTGGGAATCGATAAACCCTGGAAGAACAACGTTGTTTCCGTAATCTTGAAGTGTGTACGGAGAATCGCTGATGACAGCGAGTGCCGCATCTTTTGTGCCGACAAACACAATCCTGTCATCCTCAATCACCATTGCGGTGGCTTGTGCACCGACGTATTCCTGTGTTCGGATATCTCCCAGAATCAGCTTCAATGCCATCCCTATTCCTCCATATGCATATCGGGAGTACCAAACATAGCTTCCATTTCATCGCGTGAAATGAGAATCTCGCGGGGCTTTGCGCCATCAAGTGCGCCAACAATTCCCTTATGCTCCATCATGTCAACCAGACGTGCCGCTCTGGTATACCCAATTTTGAAGCGGCGTTGGAGCATCGATGTGCTTGCTGATCCTCCTGTCACAACGAGGCGCACTGCGCTTTCGAAGAGGTCATCCTCATGTCCGGATTCTGCTTGGTCTGCTTCGTTAGATGCTTCTGCAAGCGTACTCGGTTGGACGTCATAGTTTGGTGACCCCTGATGCCGTAGAAACTTGACAAGTGCCTCGGTCTCCCCTTCCGAGAGGAAAGCACCTTGAATACGAAATGGCTTTGCTGCATCCATTGGCATGAAGAGCATGTCACCGCGGCCAATCAGCCTGTCAGCTCCGACTTGGTCGAGAATCGTCCGGGAATCGACCGCTGAGTTGACTGCGAAGGCGATGCGGCTGGAAATGTTAGCCTTGATGGTACCGGTGATGACATTTACGCTTGGGCGCTGCGTTGCGATAACGAGGTGTATTCCCGTTGCACGTGCAAGCTGCGCAAGTCGGCAGATACATGTTTCGATTTCCGG
>CAIWTR010000061.1 GCA_903915615.1 uncultured Armatimonadota bacterium | reverse complement strand
CCACCGTCTCGGCGAGGTGACCGCGGTCGCAGACCGCGCCGTTGTGCTGCGCGATGGCCATAATGCTGGCGAGCTTGCAAAGACAGAGCTGACGCATGACCGTATGGTTACTGCGATGGTCGGACGGAAAATTTCCGGTGATAACTCATACGTGCCGCGAACGCCCGGTGAAATCATCCTCGATGTCAAAGACTTGACAACGCTGCGGCACCCAAATGGCAAGGCTACGTTTACGCTACGTGCGGGAGAAATCGTCGGGATGGCTGGTCTTGTCGGCGCGGGGCGCACCGAGCTTGCCGAAGCCCTCTTTGGCATCACGCCTGCGGTTACGGGAACCATCAGCCTTAGCGGTACACCGCTCTCGATGACCAGTGCACAGGTGGCCATCGCCAACCGTCTCTACCTCGTACCGGAAGACAGGCGTCACCACGGTCTGGTGGTTTCTCTCAGCATCCGTGAAAACATCTCGCTCCCAGACCTTGCCAATATGCAAACCGGCGGTCTTGTGAACCGGGCAAAAGAAGCACGGGTCACCCAAGAGCGCGCCAATGCGCTGACTGTCAAGGCTCCTTCGGTCGAAATGGCAGCGGCAAACCTCTCCGGTGGCAACCAGCAAAAAGTGGTTCTCGCCAGATGGCTGGCATTGTCGCCCAAAGTGATGATTTTTGATGAGCCTACCCGCGGCATCGATGTCGGTGCCAAGGATGAAATTTACAAGCTCATTCGCGCGCTGGCGGCTGAAAATGTCGCGGTGCTGGTGATATCGAGTGACATGGAGGAAGTCCTGCGTATTTCCGACCGTGTTCTGGTTTTGCGTAACGGTGAAGTTACCGGAAGTATTCCGCGATGCGACGCAACGGAGGAATCCATTTTGAGATTGGCTGTACATCATGACTAACAAGGCATCCCTAAAGACATTTCTCGCCCGCAAGGAGCTGGGAATCTTTGGACTTCTGGTCCTGCTCTGCCTGATGACCAGTGCTCAAAATCCGAACTTTCTGCGGCCAGAAAACCTGCAAAACATGGCCCGCCTAACGGGCATCTATGGAATTTTCAGCCTAGGCCTCGCATTTGTGGTGATCACCGGTGGGATTGACCTCTCCGTAGGTGCTGTCTTTGCCCTCCTTGGTGTAGCCATCGCGATGTTGCTCGAACGCGGAACACCGCCGGTGATGGCCGTCGCGATCACCATCGGGCTCGGCGCAGCGATTGGTGTCCTCCACGGTATTCTCGTCACGAAAGTCAAGCTGCAACCCTTCCTTGTCACCCTTTGTGGTCTCCTTGTCTACCGGGGAATTGCCCGAACCATAGCCAATGATGAAACCAAAGGCTTTGGTATGGCAAAGGGATTTGAGTGGCTTCCACCGATCTCAAACAGCAATACATTCGGTATCCCCAACACATTCTGGTTGCTGATATTGGTTGCGGCAGTCCTCTGGGTTGTCTTGCATCGAAGTGTCTTTGGGCGCCATCTGATTGCGGTTGGCCGAAGCGAAGATGCTGCCCGCTATGCAGGTATAAACGCAAATAGCGTGATCATGAAGGCCTACATTATCTGTGGTGTCCTGACCGGCGTTGCGTCCATCCTACTTGCTTTCTTCACAAACACCGTTGGTCCTGCAACCCATGGAAACAGCTACGAGCTCTATGGCATCGCAGCCGCAGTCCTCGGTGGCTGTAGTCTCCGCGGCGGCGAAGGCAGCGTGGTTGGCGTTGTCCTCGGAGCAACCCTGCTTCGTGTCCTACAAAACCTTGTAACCCTGCTGCACATCCCATCTTCACTGGAATTCGCCGTAACTGGCGCAGTTATCATGGCGGGTGTTCTCACCGATGAAATCCTCCGCCGACGACGAAAGGCATAAACCGATGGCAAACCTTCCTATCGCAGTACAGCTCTATAGCGTCCGCCACGAAGCAGAACAAGATCTGCCTGGAACCTTGGCAAAGATTCGTGCCATGGGGTTTGAGGGCGTTGAGTTTGCCGGCTGGTATGGACACAGTGCAGCGCAGATTCGAACCTGGCTGGATGCCGAAGGCCTCCGCGTAGCCGGTGCGCATGTCGGAATCGAAACCCTTCAAGGCGATCAGTTTGAGGCATCGGTTGAATTCGCACATACCCTTGGCAACGAGTTTCTCATCGTCCCTTGGCTGCCAGCATCAACCAATGCGGAATGGAAGCAAGCCGCGCTAGACCTCAGTGCTATCAGTGCCGCGCTTGCCCCTCACGGACTTCGAACGGGCTACCATAACCACAACATAGAGTTTAAAGTTCTCAGTGGCGAGACAGAACTTCCTTGGGATGTCTTTTTCGGAAATGCAGATCCATCGGTGATCATGCAGTTTGACACCGGAAATGCACTCTCAGGCGGTGGAGATGCGCTTCCGTTTCTAAAGGCCTACCCAGGTCGTGCGACCACGGTTCACCTCAAAGACTACGATGTCGCCAATAACAGCTACGCGCCGCCGGTCGGCGAAGGCGATGTCCCATTTGCTGAAATCTTCGATGTCTGCGAAACCACCGGAGGCACCAAGTGGTACATCGTGGAATATGAAGATGAAGCCCTCCCTGCCCTCGATGGCATCAACCGGTGTCTTCAAAACCTACGAAAGCTTGGCAAGTAGTGATCGAACAAACGAAGGTGGTACTGGTTACCGCCTTCGAGCCTTTTGGGGACTCGGATGTCAATGCATCCCAGACCATTCTGAAGCGACTTGCAGCTGCAGCACCAAGCCTACGAACCGGTACGCTCCCGGTACGACGGAACACGGTTTATCAAGCACTGACAGGGCTTGTCGAAGAGTATTCTCCTAATGCGATTGTTATGCTGGGCGAAGCTGGCCCCGAGGAAGTCATCCGGCTTGAGCTCGTTGCCCTCAATCATGATGATTTCCGAATGCCAGACAATGATGGCGTAGTCGCGGAACCATCCAGGATTGTTGATGCGGGTCCCGATGCCTACTTTAGCAACCTAAATGTCCATTCCATCGAGACTGTCGTTCCCGTGGATGACAGCCACGCAAATGTCACCATCTCACTAACCGCAGGATCGTTTTTGTGCAATCACACCTATTTCCTTGCACGACACTTTCACGCGGACATTCCCGCGTTGTTTGTTCACATCCCCTGTCTACGCGAGAAAACCCACACCCCGGATGCTTTTGACCGGGTTACACGTTCCGTAAATTGCATCGTCCAAGAAATCACCGCTACACTAGCGGCATCCACTCCCGATTAGGTCCGCATGACTGAAAACTATCAACTTACTACGCTTCCAAATGGCCTTCGCATCGTTTCCGAGAATGTGCCGCATGTAGCATCCGCTGCTGTCGGATTCTGGGTTCAAGCCGGGTCACGCGATGAGACCTATGAGGAACAGGGCCTCTCCCACTTTTTAGAGCACATGGTGTTCAAAGGCACCACAAAGCGTCCATCCCCGAAACAGATTGCGGATGAAGTGGATGCCATCGGCGGTTACATGAATGCCTTCACGGACCGTGAGCATACGTGTTACTACATGCGGACGCTTGCTGGGGATGTCACAACAGCCATTGATATCCTTTCCGATATGCTGACCGATCCGCTGTTCCCCGTCGAAGAGACACACCGCGAGCGTGGCGTGGTTCTGGAAGAGATCAAGCAGCGGGACGATGACCCTGAAGACCTCGTCCATGACATCTTCGCGGAAACACTTTTTCCAAAACATGCTTTGGGCGTACCAGTTATCGGGCGTGCTGATGTCATCGCGACGGCCGAACCAGAGCACCTCCGCAAGCTGATGGCAGAGCGCTACCAGGGGAACCGGATCACCATTGCCCTCTCTGGAAATGTCAACCACGACCTGGTCGTTGAGCAAATAACAGCAGCCATGGGACACCTTGGCCGCGGAACAGCAAGAACTCCTCTTGCACTACCAACGGTCTGTACCGGACGGAACTATGTTTCCGAAGATACGGAGCAGGTTCACTTCTGCCTCGGACAGCGGGGCCCAAGCCACCATACAGATGACCGCTATGCGGCGATGCTGCTTGACTGCATCATTGGTGGAAGCATGGGCTCACGTCTCTTTCAGGAAATCAGGGAAAAACGCGGCTTGGCGTACTCCATCGGCTCCTACGTCCAGCCCTACGATGAGATTGGCGTCACCGGAGCCTACGGTGGTACATCGATGGAGTCCTTCGAGCTATGCCTTGATGTGATCCAAACAGAGTTTGCAAAGCTTCGTACATCGGGTGTTGAGGCAGGTGAGCTGTCCCGCGCAAAGACACAATTCCGAAGTGCGTTAATTATGGGGCAGGAATCGATGTCGAGTCGAATGACTCGTCTTGGCAAGGCCCTCTTGACATATGACGAGATCACACCATTGGATGAAGTCGTGAGCCGGATTGACCGCGTGACGCTCGCCGATGTTCAAACGGCTGCTGAGAACTACTTACCAAAGTCATTGGATGATTGTGCGGTTGTCGCTCTGGGACCATTTGGAGATTCAGAATGATTCGTGTTGCTGTGACCGGCTATCTTGGTCGGATGGGTAGTGAAGTTGTACGTGCGGTGACTGCGGAAGCTGATATGGAAGTGGTTGCAGCGATCGAAGTCGGTGACAATCTCGCGGCCTCGCTCACAGAATCAAAAGCGCAGGTGATGGTCGATTTCACTATTCCAGAAACCGCCTTCAGCAACATTATCACCGCGTTGGAGTGTGGTGTCATTCCCGTGGTCGGGACAACAGGTCTCACAGCAGCCCAGCTGGCAGAGTTGGATACCCGCTCCAAAGCGCTTGGAATTCCTGTCCTTGTGATACCAAACTTTGCGATTGGTGCTGTCCTTATGATGCAGATGTCTGCGATGGCAGCAAAGTATCTCCCGGATGCCGAAGTCATCGAGTACCACCATGAAAAGAAGGTCGATGCACCTAGCGGTACGGCAATGAAAACGGCACAGATGATTCATGAGAGCCGTACACAAGTGCCATCGCCACTGCCATCCGGTGCATTCGAATCCGTCCAAGGTGCTCGCGGCGGGATGGCATTTGAAACAGTCCCCGTCCACGCTGTACGTCTCCCAGGATATGTGGCAAGCCAAGAAGTTATCTTCGGAGCTCCCGGGCAGCGTCTGTCGATTCGCCACGACTCCATCGATAGAACCAGTTTTATGCCTGGCGTCGTCCTTTCCGTGCGAAAGGCCATCGGGAGAACAGGCTTGACCTATGGTCTTGAGCATTTGTTGACCTGATGTCGTCCTCGCGAATGCTGGTTCCAAAGTCATCTCGACTAGCCCGACGGTTAATGTTTGGCTACGCAATCCCGCTATTCGTTCTCGTCGTAGCCGGCCTCCTGGTCCCGATGTACTTATGGGTCACATTAGACCGCTATCGCGTTACCTACGATGTCCATCTAGACCTCCACAACCGCTGTCTCTCCATGCGGAGTGCGTTACTTGACTACCGGGACATTGTTTATCAGCGTGTTCAGGAACCTCCCAACCGCATCCGACGGACCAGAGAAGGTGCACGCGATGGATACCGGATGGCGTCCATCGGCATTCGGCAATGGCTTCAGGATAACCCGGACCCGTCCGTTGAAGCTCTGTTTATTCCGGCGGATCAGCAAGCAGCAGATTTTGTAAAAGCAACCTACCTCGCTGAGCTCGGAGACGCATCACGGCAAGGCTTTACTAAGACACAGCTCGCACTCGACAACCTTGTTTCCGTTACGGGAAAGGTTCGCGATACCGATCTGGTTGCAGCAACACGTGCTGACATGCTACGCAATGCATCCTTCGTGGCATTCCCGACGATTGCAGTTCTCCTTGCTCTCACCATTGGACGTATTGTCGCTTTCAGCCTCGTCCGCCCACTCATCGGGCTAACCAAGGCCGCCGTCAACATCGAAACCATCGGTGCAGATGAACGCCTCCTGGATGTCACCCTTGATCCTCCAGACGAAATCGGAGACTTGCGGCGTGCATTTCGAAGCATGGCAAACGCAATCATCAGACGTGAGCAGGAGCTGGTCAATCGCAACCTTGCGCTGGATGCAGCCAACAAGCGAGTGGAAGCCGTCCTAAACACCACTGAGGATGGCATTGCATTCATCGACAGCCGTGCAATGTTCACCATTGTCAACCAGCCATTTCTGCAGATATTGCAAATCGAAGGTAATCAGCTCTTAGGAAAGCCTTTTTTTGCGACGGCACGCCATTTATTCCGACATGTCCGGGACCTTCCCACAGTCATCAACCGTCTGCGTGACCTAGTTAGAACTCCCCATTCAAATCTTTTGATGACGGTTTACCTCAGTGGTGAACGCACACGAATCATCCGGGTAGCGAGTGTCGGCGTTAGAGCGGAAACCGCACCGGGTGCCGGGTCAGAATGGCTGGGACGGATTATTACCCTCCGTGATGTGACGCGCGAAACAGAAGTCGACCGCATGAAGACTGAGTTCGTCTCAACCGTCTCCCATGAGCTCCGTACTCCCTTGACAGCAATCAAAGGCTATCTTGATCTGATGCTGGATGGTCAGGCAGGACACATCACAGCGACACAACGCGAATTCCTGTCACTTGCGGGTGAATCAACGGACCGGCTGACAACCCTCATCAACGACATCCTGGATATCTCACGCATCGAAGCTGGCGGTACCCGCCTTAGAAGAATCCCAACAGACTATCGTCCGGTTGTTCAGCACGTTGTCCACATGCTGACGGGCCAGGCAAAGGCAAAGGGCATTGCTCTTGGGATGCAGTTCACAAAGCTCAACCCATGGGTTGAGGGAGATCCTGACCGCATCTCACAGGTGATGTTTAATCTTGTTTCAAATGCGATCAAATACACCCCACCACAAGGGAAGATCACGATTCGGGTCACGTGCGACGATGATGTGGTTACGACACAGATCACAGATTCAGGTTCAGGGATTTCACCCGAGGACCTTGAGCGTGTCTTTGAACGCTTTTACCGAGCGGACAACTCATCCACCCGCGAAACAGGAGGCACAGGCCTGGGCCTTGCGATAACCAAGGCACTCGTAGAGCGCATGGGCGGCAGCGTAACCGTTACCAGCACGCTCGGCCTTGGAACAACCTTCACGATAAGCCTGCGTCGTGCCACTGCGACACCGACGAACGGCATCCCAACAGATGAGGAAACACTACGCCTGTACCTCGTTGTGGATGGAGATCCGATCCGGAGGCAATCGACGGCTAGTGCGCTGCGCGGTCACCGAAACGCCGTTTCAGCCGCAACATCTACGGGAGAGGCCCTTAGACGCTCGCGGGGACTCCGACCAGATTGTATTGTGCTTGCACCGTTTTCATCAGGAGTGGATGCCCCTTCTCTTCTGTCTGATCTTCGCGCGAGTGCCCTGACAGCACACATCCCGATTCTTCTTACAGGTTTGGGCGAGAGCGCACTCGTCATTCCCGAAGCAGACCGGGCAGCAATCCTTGATGGCCTCCGTTCGCTCGGTTCAACCACTGGCGAGACACTTGTCATCCTGACAGGTTTTGAAGAGGATATTTCCCGCATCGCATCGTTTATCCCCGAAGCCTTAATCGTTCCATCCGGTACAGCAACCCAAATACCAGAGATTCCCGTTTCCGCATATCCACCGATTTTGGTCGTTGCAAGCGGACACGGAGGAGAGCAGCTGGGCTCCGATGTGAGTACGCTGATGTCCCGCCTGCCGAAGAACACATTGGTGATGCTCGTCGGGGATGTCTGGCTCGATACACGACCCGCAAGTGATGTCCCCGGCGTGATGTCCAGCCTGGACCAGATTGCTACGATGGCAACGCATCTCGCAGCTGTAACAGATCAGCAGCCGGCTGATTAGACCTAAGACCAATGACCATTAATCACATCAACATCGTTGTCAAATGTATGGATGCCAGCTTGGCCTTCTACGTGGGCCTCCTCGGAATGCGTGAGACCTTCAGGTGCGAGCTCGAGGGCGGATGGATCGATACGGTAACCGGCCTCGAAGGAGCAAAGGCATCGTGTGTCTTTGTCCAACCACTGGGTGGCGGATGTAGAATCGAACTCCTGCACTACCATTCCCCAACCGGCGACGACCTTACAGCAAATTCGCAGCCGAACACCGGTGGGATAAGGCACTTTGCATTGGATGTTCAGGATCTTGACGGACTCATTGAACAGCTAAAGGTGAACGGGACACCCGTATTCAGCGCCCCTGTGACAGTGCCGTTCCGTATCGTGGATAACATCCAAAAGCGGCTGTGCTACACCCTCGACCCCGATGGAGTCATCGTCGAATTCAGTCAGCACCACCGCGACTGACCGCGGCGCATCATGGGGAACGTGCGGTAAACAGACTTACTTCGGAACTGCCAGCTCCGGAGAGAGGGCCTTACGGACATCCAATGGAAGGTTTGTGGATGCAAGAGCCCGCCGGAAGGCATCCTTGGACTCGATAAGTTTTTGTGCTGCGAGAGCCGATGTTCCAGCGCGGTACCAGTCGATACCGCGGCCTCGGGATTTTGCAACATCAAGGCGAATCGCGTACGCCGCAGCGTGGTCACCCTGCGTCGTATAAATGTGTCCAAGCGCGGTTTGAATCTGTGCTCTTCTGGCTGCGCCAGGTTTTTTGCTGAGCTCTACCTGATACGTCAAGATGCACTTTTCGATGAGACCCCGTTTTTGAATCGAAAACGCACATTCGACCTCGGATGCCTCAACACTCTCAAGTGCGGTACGCAGCACCTGTTCCGCGAGCGCCGGATTTCGGAGGCCATCGGCGGCATCCGCCCGACGCACATTCCACTTATCCATCAGCAGTGGAAACCGCTTTAGCCCTGTCTCGAGAACTTCCATCGCCTCGTGAAAACGACCAGCCGTTATGTAAACATCCGCTAGACTTAGGCGTATCGCTGGCTCCGATGATGCATAGCCTCCCCGGATTGCAAGCTGAAGCGCATCCGTGTAATGCGCAGCCGCCTTCACGTAATTTTTGTCAATACGCTCGACATCGGCTAATCCAATCGCAGGCGCAGGATTAAGCGGAGCCAAGCCACGTGCGGCCTTAAAGTCGCTGCGAGCCCGGTCCAAGTTTCCCCGCTTGAGCTCAACAATGCCTTGCGTCACACTCATATCCGGTGATGCTTTCGTCCCGACAGGCTCGGTCGTATCAGCACGCGCTCCATCACGCATACGGGCATCCCCAAGGAGCAACGCTGCCTTGGCATCATTTGGATCCAATGAAACAGCGCGTTCCAAAATGCGAATGGCTTCATCGACCTTCCCAGATGAAATCAAGGCCAAGCCATAGTTGATATGAGGGCGTGGCCATTCGGGCTGCTGCTTGATGATGCGTCTGTAGAGCTCCTGGGATGCTTTGGGTTCGCCCGCAAATTGGTACAAATCGGCGTGCAACAACAATAGGATGCAACAGGAAGCGTTGCTTTCCATAAAGTCTTTGATGCGGCTTAGCGGAACCGCGAGGTCCAGAACTCCCGTGTCGGTACCGTACTTGCGCGTAATCTCAAGCCACGTTGCATTTGCAGCAGCATCTGAGCCGGCGAGTGACTGCGCAGCATGCCGAAGGAGCATCGTTACCGGATCGCCATG
>CAIWTR010000060.1 GCA_903915615.1 uncultured Armatimonadota bacterium | reverse complement strand
GGACATCGTATGCCCAAACCGATTGTGCATCCGGGACGCGGGCGTACCCAAGACCCTTTACAAAGCGTCCTTCGGTTTCAACGCCGCTGGTGGCTTCTTTGCTTGGAAAGCCAAACGGAGGAACACGGAGGCCCCGCTTGCTGAAAGGCGTCCCGGGCTTTGGATCGAGAACGAGGGAGTAATTGAAAATGCCGATGTTGGCAACAAACAACCGGCTGCCATCTTTATTTAATGCGAGGGCAAAGGGCTGACGGCCAGCGGGAACATCGGCGATCACAGCGCGCTTTGTGAGATCAAAGACCACAACACGCTGACGGGCGATGTCGAGGGCGTAAACGGTGTGGCCATCCGGTGCCAGGACGATGTCCTGAATATAGGCCTCTTTATCGACTTTAATCGTGAAGAGTGGTGCCTGGTCGATATCCATAAATGGACGCTCGGGTGTGGCTTTGATGCCCGGAAGGTCCCAGGATGTCGCATCGTAGACGGAGATACCGTTACCAGCATCTCCATTTGATGCGATGTACTGCGCACCTCCATGGGTAAAGGCTCCGGAAAGTCCGAACTTTTCGATGGAAATGGAAATCGGGATGGCTCCGCTGGCGTTACGCTGCCAGATCGTCATCCCACCTTCGGTATGCCCCACGATGGCTTTACCATTATGGGAAATATTGATGTCAAACAGGTTGGCGTGCGCGGCATAGTGGCGCTCACCGAGTGGCGCGACGATACGGCCATTTGGGAGGATGGATTCTCCGCCTGGGTTGACTTGTGCGACGCGATTTCCGGCGGGTGCACGGTACGCATTTAGGTCAGGGGCTTGCTGGGCAAGCACGGGTATTGCTGTGACTGCAGCGGCAGTGATGAATAGGCTTTTGGCAAGGAACACGGTTGTCTCCGCTTCGTATCTCGATGGTTGGATAGGCTTGGGTGGCAGAGCGCCAGTCGATAACTGAAGTCTATTCGGTTATGGAGGTTTCATCCACACGATGTCGATAACGTTGCGGCGATATACTCGGCGGAAATGATGTCCCGGATACGCACTGCTATTTATCTGGTTTTGCCTGCTATCGTGCTTGCGGTTGCCGCGTGTGCACCGCGCATCGATAAGAGCAATGCGCCAACCGGCGCGTGGAGTCAGGAAAAGCTGGCTGCCGCAACGACATCGGATGGCTACATTGGCAACGATGCCTGCCAGCCCTGCCACGCGGGTGAGTTTCAGAAGCATCACGGGTCGCGGCATATGAAGACGCTGTACGAGGGATTTACGGATGTCCTTGGCCCCCTCGCCCCACCGGAGGGTCAGGTCCCAAATGGCGGCAAGGTGATGTATGACCAGGGCCAGCTCATTATCGAAGCGCCGAATAAAGACACGGGCCAGCCGGTTCCGATTCCCATTGACCTGGTGCTGGGTAGTGGCAAGACAGGGATGACATTTCTCGCGGTTCATCCGGGCGGCAGCGTTGAGATTCGCCAGTCATGGTTCCCAAGCGACAAATGCTTTCGAGTGACGCCTGGACAGGAAGACTTTGCCAACAAGACGATTGGGCAGACGCACGGCGTTGATGATGCGATTCGCTGTATCGGGTGTCACTCTGTGCCTCGTCCGGATACCAGTCTGATTCCGGAGCCGCGCTTTTTCGGTGTTGGGTGTGAGTCATGTCATGGGGCGGGTGCTGCGCATGCAAAGGCGATGGCGGCTGGGGACAAGACCCGTGGGCTGCTGTTGAACAAATTTACGGATAAAGGCGGCAAGGTTATCAATGACACCTGTGGCAAGTGTCACCGCACACCTGAGGCTGTTGCAAAGCTCGACAAGCTGTCCCAGCAGGCAACGAACCGTTTTCAGCCGTATGGTCTGTCGAAGAGCAAGTGCTTTATCAAGAGTGATGACAAGCTCAGCTGCGTGACGTGTCATAACCCGCATGAGGATGCATCCAAGGATGAGGCGGGCTATATCAAAGCCTGTGTCCAGTGCCATAGCGCGCCGGAGAAGGTCTGCAAGGTCAACCCGGTCAGTGACTGTATCCGGTGTCATATGCCGACAAAGCCGGTGTTCCCAGGCACGCCATTTCCGGTTGAGATGGCCGATCACTTTATCCGCATCAACAAAGACATTAAGTAGAGTTTGTGATGTCTAGCAGGCTTGTCTCTTCGCGCATTTAGAACGATCTGATTGTCGAATGAACATACATCGACAACAGTTTTTGGAAGTAGCCTCTGGTGCTCAACAAGCATCGGGGTTCAGGATGGAGAACGCACATGGTTGCAGCGACGCAACGAACGATAAAACCG
>CAIWTR010000059.1 GCA_903915615.1 uncultured Armatimonadota bacterium | reverse complement strand
ATCGAATTGCTAGTTGTCATCGCAATCATCGCTATTCTCGCAGCTATCCTCTTCCCTGTGTTTGCACAGGCACGCGAGCGTGCCCGTGGAATCGCATGTTTGTCCAACATGAAGCAGCTTGGACTTGGTCTCAAGATGTATTCCCAGGACTTTGATGAGTCCTACCCACGTTGTTCCTTCATTGGAATGGATTACAACTGGCGCAACGCGATCTACCCATACGTCAAGAGCATCGATGTCTACGCTTGTCCAAGCAACCCAGCTGGCCGCCGCCGTGACGGTGCCGGTGCTGCGTATGCTCCAGGTGGAAAGATGCCATCCGGCTACGGTATGAACGCCATCGCAACCTCCTGGGTACCTGCGGACTGGGGATGGAATGCAACCGTTCTCTCCGAAGCGACCATCACTGCACCTGCAGACATGATTCTCATCGGCGAAGCCAACTACTGGGATCCTACGGTAGACATGGGCTACGGTATTGTCGGTGGCACCTGTGATCAAAACCGTGCGTACCAGCACTTCGGTAACCCAGCAGCGGCGAACTCCGGTACGCCAGCAAACTGGATCTTCGCAGATGGCCATGCTAAGGCGATGAAGTGGAAGCAGACCATTTTGCCACTCGACCGCAACATGTGGGAAGTCAACCCAGCACGTAACGCTGGTGACCTCACCGTCAAGGCTGATGATGGCAACTTCACATTCCCAGGTGCAAACTGGAATGACAACAACGCCATCTGCCCACGTCTGCGATAGGCTTCGTCACAATGAAGAAGTTTCTTTCCATGACAATGGTCATTGCAGCGCTTGCAATGATCGCAGGGTGTGGACCAAAGGAAGCGGAAACGCCATCCGATGCTCTCGAACCCAAGAAGATGACCATGCCAGGTGCTGCACCTGCTGATCCTAAGAATATCGACCCTTCGATGAAGGAAGATATGCGAAAGCAAATGGGTCGCTAATCTGGTTTGGTTTCCACTCCGACTGGGGTCCCGCTAGGGACCCCAGTTTTGCTTGGGATAGGATAGTTTCATGCGCCGTAGGTTGATGCTTATTGCTGTCGTTGTGCTTTCCGGACTCGCCATCGTACTTTGGCTTGCGCCGCTCTCCCTCAAGGGCAATTCAAAGGCTCAGTCCTTTTTCGCGCAGGGAAATCGCCTCGCGGAGCGAGGTGACTACGACATGGCCGCCGCCGAGTGGGAGCAAGCGGTTCGTACGGATCCCAAGCTTATCGAAGGATGGGTCCTCCTGGGTGAGTATTACTTTGGCCGCGAACGCTTCGAGGATGCGATCCGCTGCATGTCACAGGTCGTAGAGCGAGCACCTGAAACTCCAGACTGCCACGGGCGATTGGCGATCGCATTTCTAAGCGTTCGCAGCGAGCTCGCAGCATTCGAAGAAGCAGAAAAAGAACTCAAGCGTAACCCAAAACACATTCCATCCCTTGCTGTCGTTGCATCCCTGGCGGGATCCGGCGGGATGGGAGAAAAGCAGCTTGCCGCACTAGAGCAGCTGGTCCAGTTACTTCCTGAAGATGCTGACTTTCTCGAAAAGTATTGCCAGTCGCTTCTCGAGCGCAAACGCGATGCAGAAGCCGGAGCGTACATTGAACGCTTCGTAAAGCTCGCACCAAATAGCCACCTTGCGGCGACTTATCAGGGTATTCTCGCCTACCGTCTGGATGCATCCCCGGCAGGTTCTGAAAAGGCGATTGCGCACTTCAAGCGCGCATTGGAACTCGAACCCAATGCCCTCTTCCCACGGCTTTATCTCGGAAAGCTTTACCTTCGAATCCGCGATACTTCGAAGTCAGTTTCCATCTTGGAAGATGCAGCTAAGAAAATGCCCCGCAAGATGGACATCCAGTTTGAGCTTGCAAATGCATACACGCAGGCAAAAATGCCCACCAAAGCCAAGCTGGCACAAGGCCGCTTTGAATCCCTTCGCAAGGACAACGACAAAATGCGTGGCCTGATGAAGCGCTGTGCGGTTGACCCGAAGAATGGAGCGCTGTTCAAGGAAACCGGCCTCTTCAGCCTGAGCATCGGGAACACCATGAATGCCCGCGTTTACCTCGACCACGCTGACAAGCTGACTCCCGGAGACCCGGAAATCGATGCGGCTTGGAAGAAGCTCGAGAAACTCTAGAACAACCTCCAGGTGCTGATGCAGAAGCTGTCAGCGATGCGCTCATCCACAAACACCAACTCTGGAGCATCGCGATGACAATACGCCGCCCGCTTCCCGTCCTCATTGCGCTGAGCTTGCT
>CAIWTR010000058.1 GCA_903915615.1 uncultured Armatimonadota bacterium | reverse complement strand
CTTGGCCGTCTCCAGCGCAACAAAACGCACCGCCTGCTGACCCATCCCCGCCTCAACGATTTGTGCTTCAGCATCACTAACATCCGCTGATGCGCGCGCTGCCTGCACACCAACAATGTCAACATCCACGCGGCGCTGCCCGGCAACCGCCGTCGCCAGCTGCCCGCGGGTCACATCGGTGGCACTCTTCGCGGTCCGCACAGCCGCATCCAAGACCTTGACCTGTGATTCTGCCGCCGCTGCCCGCTCACGTGCCTCAACCGCCTGACTCTCCGCCGCATCGACTTGCGCTGATGCCAGCCGAACCTGCTCACGCAAGGCATTCAACGCTGCCCGCTCGCGTGTGACGGCATCCGCCATACTCTCGAGCTGCTGGCGGGTTACCGCCTGCTTTGCAAACAGCTGCGTAAAGCGGCCATGGTCACGCTCCGCGCGCTGGAGCTCGGCTTCTGCCGTCGGAATCCGTGCTTTGACCGCAGCAAGATTCGCTGCTGCCGACTGAACACCAGCTGTTGCAGTAACAGCAGCTGCCTTTGCCGCAGATGCCTGGTTCTTACCACCCGCAAGTCCCGCCACCGCTTGTGCTGCCGCCGCTTCACTCGCCGCTACGCTTGCCTTGAGGGTTGCAATCCGCGTGGCTGTGTCATCCGCCGATGCCTTTACGCCCGCCTCAGCAGCCTTGATTTTCGTCATCGAAACGCTTTTGGTGGCCTGTGCTTTTGCCATCGCTGCCGTGTCCGACACCTCCTGCAACGTCAGCTGTGCCTCCGCCTGACGTACATTTCCTTTGGCGACCAGCAATGCTGACTCAGCAGACTGCAGGGCCGCCCTTTGCGCCGTGTCATCCAAAACGGCAACAACCTGGCCCGCGGTAACCACATCGCCTTCTGCGACCATCAGCTGTGACAGCGTTCCACCCACCGTAGGGCTGACTTGAACGATATTTCCCGTTACGTAGGCATCATCCGTGGCGACGTGGGTCTGCGACCAAAGATAGTAACGCCCGCCGAAGAAGAGGCCGGCTGCGACGGCGATGATGCCAAAGGCACGCGCTGCATTCGGGCTTCGCTTTGTTGTGGCTTCTGCCGGTGTTGGTTGTGTGCTCATAGCTGTGTTCCCAGGGCGTTGATTAGTGCTGCCTGTGCAGCGATGGCTTCGTATTCTGTATCGATGGCTTGGGCTTCTGCCCGGACCTGTGCGACCTGCGCATCGAGGAGGTCAAGATAACTTCCAACCTGACCCTTGTAGCGGGTCTCGGCGATATCCCTGGCCTCGGTTGCGTAGGTAAGCGCTTCCTTTGCACCATTCGCTACCGACAAGGCGTGCATCCAGGCGATGTGGGCCTGTGTCACATCCAGAGCCACTGCATTCCGAATGCGGGCATATTCAAGCTTTGTAGCCGCCGCCTGCTGCGTGGCTTCATCCGTTTTGGCTCCCGTTGAACCGCCATCCACAATCGGAATCGTAATACCAATCGAAAGGGACCCAACGCGTTCGCGAGGCGTCTGGAAGGAGAATGTTGGATACTGTGTCGCCTGTGCCTGGATACCAACGACTGGTTTGTTCGCCGTCCCTGCTAGGCGTATGCCAAGCTCGGCCGCACGGGTCAGGACCTCCGCCCGAAGGACATCATCCCGTTGCTTTGATGCGTATTCCGCAAGAACAGCGACCGGTTTTTGGACTTCCGCAAGCTTGAATGGTGTAAGGTCTACAGCTGCGCTGAGGTCGATGTCAACGAGGTTATTAAATGTCGCACGCGCAGCTGCCTCTGCACTGACCATCGTCGAGAGCTGGATATTGGCATCCACCACGGCTGTCTTCGCACGTAGCAACTCGACTTTCTGCCCAATTCCCTGATCGAAGAATGCCTGTGCAAGCTCAAGGTGGGCATCTGCGCTCTTCACCGCTAGCTGAGCCGCACGAACGCGCGCCTTGCTCTTTAGGACCAGGATGTAGGTTTGGACGGTGAGCAGAGCCCGTTGCCGTTTGGCCCCGGATGCCGCAAATGTATCCGCAAGCTGCTGGAGCTGTGCCTGTGAAATGGACATTCGGATCTGTCCGCTGACATCGATGCGCTGCGTTGCGGTCAGCTGATACGTCTCGATGTGATTTGGCAGTGTCTGAACCGGCGGGGCACCTGGTACAAATCCAATGCGCGTTGCTTGGTCGAAACGGGAGAGATTCGCATTTCCTGAGAGCTGAACACGCCCCTGCGAGCGCGCAACACCGATGCGTGCCTGGTCGGCTGCCACAACCTTACCGGCGATCTGCACGGATGCACTTTTCTTAAGACTTGCCGCAACGGCCGTTTCCAGACTAAAGGCAACCGGTGGCGCCTGCGCCTGGATGGCGATTGGAGTAACAAACACTATGGGCATTCAGGGAGCCTGCTTTCAATCATCTTCATCATGTAAGTGGTTAGTTGCTCGACCAGCGTCTCGGCTGCTTTTGGGCTACGGGATGCCAGGCAGTCGTACTCGCGGTCGCGGAAAATCGAGATGCACGTTCGCGCATAGAGCTCTGGGTCGGCATTTGGGCGGAAGACACCGCTTGCCTGCCCGCAGCGGACGATGCCCATAAACGTATTCAAAATGTGGCCATGGGCGGCGATGTAATCCGGGTGCTCCAGAATTTGGCGGGTGAGTGCGCCTACGAGAGGGCGTTCGCCATCGATGAAGCGGGTTGTCAAAATGTGCTGGAGGAGGTTTCGTAGACGGACATCGGCTGATTCATCCTGCGCCTGAGCATCCAGCCACTCCTGAACCTGCGCCATCTTGTCAACAATGCTCGCAACGGTCAGCGCTTCCTTGTTTGGGAAGTACGCATAGAGAGTCGGTTTGGTGATGCCCGCATGCTCTGCGAGCTGATCCATGGTCAGCGCATCGTAGCCGATGGCATCCACCATTTCTGCCGCGGCACGCATGATTGAGCAGCGCCGCTCCATCCGCTGACGGGCACGGAGTCCAATGTCATTTTCTTTACTCACGGGTAAACCTTATTGGATAACGCCTGTTAATGTCAAGAGGTAGCACGGCTATTTGGTATCAATGGGTGGTTTTGCACTGTTTTGTGTCTTGAACGTGTCATTTAACGTTTTTCCTAACCAATGCGCCGAGGACTGGGTAAGATGACCCTCGTGCTTACACATCTCGTTGAACGTATCAAAGCACTGCCTTCTCCGGCGATGATCGGTATCACGGGACGGGTTGCCGTTGGGAAGTCGACATTCGCGCAGAACCTCGCCACGATGCTGACGGCTAATGGTTCTGATGCTGTGGTGCTAAACACGGATGGCTATATCTATCCAACTGCGCAGCTGGAAGCCTGGGACCTGATGTCAAAAAAGGGGCGTTTTCAGACGCATGATCTGCTCGGGTTTTTGACAGATCTGGATGCATGGAAGCGCGGCGATGCACTTTCAGTTCCTGTTTACGACCATGAGGTTTATGACCGCCTGCCAAACAAGGCCGCATTGCCATCTTCTGAAATTTTGATTGTGGAAGGGCTGCTCGCGGCACATCCACAGGTCGCACACACCCTTGATTATCGTATTTTCCTGGATGCCACAGAGCCTGATTACGTCTATGCCTGGTTTTTCGAGCGTTGTCTCCGCTTCTTCCCGGGGCAAAATCAACGCATTGAGGACGCATGGGTCAACATCAATGAAAAGACGTATGCTGATGAGACCTGCCACGCGCAACACGATGCGGATAGCGTGGTGGTTTTCGACAGGAATCATGGCATATGGCAGATAACACATCACTCGTAGGCAAGCGCATCACCCTCTGTGCCACCGGGAGCGTAGCCGCCTATCGGGCTGCTGACATCTGCAGCAAGCTGGTCCAGGCCGGCGTGACCGTGCTGCCACTAATGACCGAGAGCGCGACGGCGTTTCTGCATCCAAGGACACTTGCGACGCTCGCTGGTCAGGCGTGTTATGCATCCCTCTCTGAAGATGATGGCGGCTCAACGGGGATTGTCCACATCACGCGTGGGCAGGAAACCGACATCATTCTAATCGCGCCAGCATCCGCGAACACCCTGGCGAATCTTGCACATGGCTTGTGTAGCGACATCGTGTCCGCAACCTGCCTTGCGGCGACGGTTCCGGTGGTGGTCAGCCCGGCGATGAACACG
>CAIWTR010000057.1 GCA_903915615.1 uncultured Armatimonadota bacterium | reverse complement strand
TGTTCTCCGGAAACGGTGACTGTGCAGGTGCAAATGGCGTCAAGATGACCAACCACTATGCCTACAACTACTGGCTTGGTGCGGATGACTCCTATCCTTACGGTGACTATGCCCAGGCACCGGATGGTTCTGCAACCTTCCTTTCCCCGATGAACCAAGCAGGTGTTGTCTCGCCAGCCAGCACAATCATGCACTTCCACTCGGGATCTGTTCCACCTTACGGAACATCCTGGGGCTGTGTCTACACCACCATCGAGCTCCCTGACTTCTACAACAAGATTCGCCCACGTGTGCGCCATAAGAATGGGGACAACCTTTCGTTCGCGGATGGTCACGCCAAGTGGTACGAGTTGTCCAAACAGGACTCGAAAGTACAATCGCAGACCACGGTGATCGATGAGCGCCGCCAGATCTGGATGTACCCGTTCTACCCATCCTCCAATGGTGGCTACACACCACAATAAGTCCACATTGACACCTGTGAAACCGTCGGCCGGACTTCACAGTGTCGGGTCTGCCAGCTCATTCGAGTTGGCAGACTTTTTCTTTTTTACGACGACTGACTCTAACGTCCGAAAGCTCTCATTCCAACAATCAAACATGTAAATCCGATTTGAATGCCTTGGCACGGATGCCGATGGAGCTTGTAATGAACGCGATTGTAATGAGTGCAGTATTACTTCCGGTGATGGCGGGGATGAGCGGCGGGACTTCCCGTGCTTTTACACCTGCACCTGGTCTTCATTCGTTCTCAGGAGCATTGGCCACCAATAGCCTGCGCTTTCCTATAACGCGCACCGAAGCCGATGCTTACAAGCTCACAAACCCTGCCTGGAAGGCGGAAACACTGCGTTACCTCGCGGATGGAATCCACCGGGCACATGCCACAACAACGGGTACCACCGCTGTAGACCTGGACCGCTACGATGCGATGGGCGCTGCGGTCATCACTACGAACACCGCCATCGGGCAGGGCAAAGTCCAGTTCAGCGTCAATGTGCCACTTCGTGATATCCACACGATTCGGATTGTTCATCCAAAACATAGCCGAAATCTTGCCATTGAGATGGTGACACATAGCGGAGAACACTCCATCCACGTTTGGCGAAAAATGACATCCACGCGCACAAACGACACATTTAAGGCAAGCACCGATCGCATCAGCTTTGTCGCTCCCGAAACCGCAAGCGGCGCACGGGTTCTTGCAGAGCTGATTGCAGATGTCATCCGGGATGCTGGCGGGTCTCCAGTAATCAGTTCTGAGTAGGATTTCTTGTTTCTTACTGGAGGGAAGACAGAGAGTCAGCGCATCAGCTTTGTTGGTCCCGAGTCCGCGAGTGGTGCGTGGGTTTTGGCTGAGCTTTTGGCAGACATTGTTAGGGATGCCGGCGGTGCTCCGGTGGTCAGTTCTGATTAGGATTTCTTCTTTCTTAATGGATGGAAGACAGACAGATCGCATCAGCTTTGTTGGTCCCGAGTCCGCGAGTGGTGCGTGGGTTTTAGCTGAGCTCTTGGCTGACATCATCCGGGATGCCGGCGGCGCTCCAAGAATCGAAACCATGTGAGTTACATGCATACTCGGCTTTGGCATGAGATTCAGTTTGATGTAAAACCACCTCGCAGCAGCCAAATAATGTGAAAAACCCCTCTCCAGACACTGTCAGGAAAGGGGTTCATTGTTTTATCCGGGATGAAAGGTCTGTTTACCAGGCACGGTCATCCGCATAGTCAGCGCGGGTAGGACAAATAGCCTGCTTGCCTTCTGGGCTACGCAACCACTTTGTGTTGATCCACTTTGCATGGCCATCAAGGAATGTTGCATTCGTACCCTCGCCATGGCGGCCACTCACGATTGCATAAATCTGAAGCCAGTTGGTTCCACCAGGCTCGATGTAAGGTGCATTGTCTTCATCGAAGTCGTTGGTATCGTCATCCTCAGCGCCAGAACGCGCATCCGTCATGAAGATTGCATCCCCTGGACGCTCCCAAGATGGTAGACGCATGTTCGGGTTATCAAGGCCGCCCACACCCGTCCAGCCATAGTTGTGCAGGAGCTCATCGTTGCGGGTATAGTGGCCAAAAATACAAGGACGGACGGTTCCACATCCACTGTCCACAGGCGAGTTTGTGTAGAACTCGCCAACCTCGGCTCCGCCTGCAGACCAGTAAGCTGGATTGAATAAGCGCTTCTTTGGCTTAGGTGCGGATGACTGTGGGCAGACAAAGACATCGATGCTCTTTACATAAGGCTCCAAGTCAATGTGGAAGTCCCACCATTTACGGCCGATTGTTTCATCGTAGTCCTGCGCATACATCAGTGTTGCAGTACCGAGCTGCTTCATATTGGACAGACACGCAGCCTGTCGTGCCTTCGCACGTGCCTGTGCGAAAACGGGAAAGAGAATCGCAGCAAGAATCGCAATGATTGCGATAACCACGAGTAACTCGATAAGTGTAAATGCCTTCTTCATCGGAAAATCCTCCAATGAACAGTTTCTCCTCCAGCAACTATCACCATGTTGTGACACTGTTATGGTAGGTTTACGATTCTGTTAAGTTTTGCAAAATCACAAAAACACCCACTTAACGAGCTGACTTAAGCGACAACTTGCTTGCCGAATTTCCATCAGACTCCCCGCGCCCCCTCATTCCATGCCATAATCTGCGGCATGATGCTGCGTATCAAGGGGCTAAACGGGTTGCCGCTACTTGCCACTGCCATTGCACTTACCCACATTGGATGCACAAACAATCCCTATCCCGCTGGGGAATCCAAACGTAATGTTCACTACCTCAACTTTGGTGAAGATCCAAAGTCGCTAGACCCGACATTCTCGTTTACAACCGTTGAATCGAATGTCCTCGATGTCATCACGCCTAGCTACTTCCGCTACCATTACCTCCAGCAAAACCCAGTTCGCCTCGTCCTAAATCTCGGCACGAAGGAACCAACACGAACCCGCACCGCAAATGGTGGCGAAGTCTGGACATTCACCGTCCGTAAAGACCTCCGCTTCTCAAACGATGTCTGCTTTCCGGACTCCAAAGGCCGCGCCATCACCGCCGCAGACTTTATCTACGCCTGGAAACGTATGGCCGACCCCAAAATCGGCTATCCACTTACCGGCGTCTTCGAAGACAACGTCATCGGGTGGAAAGAATACGCCGCCGCGTTCAGTCAGGACCGAAAGGGGATGGCTGATCCCAACTATGACAAGCCATTTCCAGGCGTAACCGCCGACCCGAATGACCCCTACACCTTTAGCATCCACCTCAAGCGGCCCTACCCACAGCTCCGCTTCATCATGGCGATGCACCACACGACCCCGCAGGCGCGCGAGGCCGTCGAACACTACAACGATGAATATGCGCGCCACCCCGTGGGCTGCGGCGCGTACAAGCTAACGTCGTACACCCCCAAACAACGCCTCGTCCTTGAGCGCAATGAAAACGCCTCACCGGACATCTACCCAACCGAAGGCGACCCGGGCGACCGCGAAGCTGGCCTCCTCGCCGATGCCGGCAAGCAGCTCCCACTCACCGACACCATCGTCTTTGACATGGTTCGTGAGTCGACATCCAGCTGGAACCTCTTCCTCCAAGGTTACCTGGATGAAACCACGCTAAATGCCAACAACTTCCAGCAGGCGATGGCGAGCAATGGCATGCTCTCGCCCAAAATGCAGGAGATGGGCATTGAGCTCCGACGCGCACAACAGTCCGCCGTCTACTACATCCTTTTCAACATGAAGGACCCACTCTGGGGCGGCTACACCCCCGAGAAGCGAAAGCTCCGCCAAGCCGTCAGCCTTGTTCTTGATTCCCAGGAATTCATCGACCTTGCGCTCCAAGGCAATGGGACCCCCGCGCAGTGGATGCTGCCCGCTGGCCTCTTTGGCTACGATAAAGACTTCAAGCATCCCTACCGTGTCGTCGACATCGAACGCGCCAAAAAGCTGATCGCCGAAGCCGGCTACCCCGGTGGCAAAGACCCAAAAACGGGCGAGCGCCTCGTTATTTACATTGACTGCGCCGCTATCACTGCCGCCGCACGCACGCAATACGGCATCCTCAAACGCCAGATCGAACGCACCGGCATCAAAGTCGAAATCCGCTCCACGCCAGGCAGCATCTTCCGCGACAAGCTGATCAAAGGGGAACATCAGTGCATCCTGTACGGCTGGTTTGCCGACTACCCTGATCCGGAAAACTTTGTCTTCCTGCTCTACGGCCTAAATGCCGGACCAGGAAAGCCGAATTACGCCTGGTACCAAAACCCGGAGTACGACAAGCTCTTTGAGAAAGTCCGCGACATGGATGACTCCCCAGAACGCCTGACCTTGCTCAATCAAATGCGCGATATGGCGGTCGAAGACTCGGCGTGGATCCCGTTCTACCACCCGGAAGTTGTGACGATGTCCCATTCGTGGGTGACGAATACCAAGGTCCACCCGATTGCACGCGATGTGTTGCTCTACCGCAAAATAGACAACAACCTGCGCGCGCAGAAGCAGCTTGAGTGGAACAAGCCCGTCTGGTGGCCGCTATTCGCATTTATCGGCCTATCGATTGCAAGTGCCATCCCAGCCGCTATCGTCGTTCGGCGCCGCGTCAACCGTAAGCTACGCGCTGGCGGAGGAGCTTCCTGATGCTACGCTTTATACTCCGGCGCCTGCTCCAGGCCATCCCAACCCTCCTCGGCGTCCTAACGCTGACATGGTTTTTGTTCTTTGGAACCGCAAGCGCCGAGTCCATCGCGCGGCGTAACCTCTCGAGCAAAGACCCAACCCCCGCCCAAGTCCAAGGCTGGATTAAAGAACACGGCTACGACCAACCGCCCGCGGTTCAGCTCCGCAAGGCCACGGTTGATATGTTGATGTTCAAGTTCGGCAAATCGGATGCGACCAAAGAAGACATCTGGACCCGTATTCGCCAGGGGGCTGGCCCAAGCATTGTGGTGTCATCCACCATTTTCATCGGAACCGTCTTCGGTGCAATCCTTGTCGCCGTCCTTGCCGCGGCTTTCCGTGGAACCTACATCGACAAAACCACGACCATTGTCTGCGTCCTGTTGATGTCGGTTGTCTACACGGTCTACGTCATCGGGGGGCAGTACTTCCTCTCAAAACAGCTGCGCTACGGGCCGATCTGGGGCTTTGATCCAGCATCCGGGCTGTTTAAATACATCCTCGTGCCAAGCGCCATCGGGTTCGCCGCGGGAATCGCGACCGAAATTCGCCTCTACCGAACCTTCCTCCTCGATGAAATCAGCCAGGACTATGTGCGCACCGCGCGGGCGAAAGGCGTCTCCGAAACGCGTATTCTCGCCCAGCACGTTTTGAAAAATGCGCTGATTCCTATCATCACCAACACCGTCGCCGTCATCCCCGGGCTTATCCTCGGCGGTCTGCTGCTGGAAAACTTCTTCGGCATCCCCGGACTTGGTAGCTACCTCTTTGAAGCCCTCGGATCGAATGACTTCTCAGTCGTGCGTGCGATGGTCTTTCTCGGCACCCTCCTCTATATCTTTGGGCTGATCATGACTGATATCGCCTATGCCATCGTCGACCCGCGTGTGAGGATTGACTAGACCATGAGCCCAACCCTGCTGCATTTGCTCTACAACCTCTCGCCGCTGGCCCTCATCGGTGTCGCCGTGCTGGTCTTCATCAGGGCACGCCAGACGCCGCTCTGGGGCGAAGCCTTTCGCCGCCTCGCGCGGAACCCCAGCGCCCGGGCGGCGATGGCGGTGATTGCCATTTATGCAACGATTGGACTTGCCGACTCCGTGGGCTGGTACGATTCCACCACCCAGGAACGCCGGACGGTGATTGATGCCATTTTCGAGCGCAAGCCCGAGCGTACCTATTCAGCACCGCTAGCTGAAATGACGACCGGCGAGGCAAAGCCGCAGAAAATCCGTGAGAAGCATATTCTCGGGACGGATTCAATCGGCGCGGATGTCTTTTACCGCACCCTCAAGGGTGTCCGGACGGCCTTCCAAATCGGTGGGATGACGGTGCTGATCGTGACGCCTCTCGCGCTCCTGCTCGGCTTGACCGCTGGGTATTACGGCAAGTGGCGGGATGATGTCATCACGTACATTTATAC
>CAIWTR010000056.1 GCA_903915615.1 uncultured Armatimonadota bacterium | reverse complement strand
TCAACCTGTCGAGATTGTCTTGCAGCGCATGTTGGTTGCGCCCAGGGCATTCCAAAACCTCTTCCAGAAACGACTCCTATACCGGCGTTAGCATTTCTGCTCGATATTCATCCGCGTAACACGCTCGATAATCGCTGCGCTGTCGGCATCACCGGCATCAGAGAACAGGGAAATATCCCAAACATCTGCGGTCACACGCTGGTGCGGGAGTTTTTCTGCAATCGAGAGTCCGTGGCGTAAGCCAGCTTCAAGGCTTGCAAGGCTTGGGGGAGCCCAGTCTCCCGCGGCGCGAAGGACATCCATTGCGCCATTCCCACCGCGAACCGGAATCAATGCCGTGAATGTTGCTCCGTTGTCGATTGCAACATCGATGGTCCGCTTTGCCCACTCCAGCCCTTCATCCTCGGTGAGAAACGGAGGTCGAAGCAATACAAATGCCCGCAAGGCCACTTCGCGCATGCGCAGCCACTCCGCCGCCGCTACAAAATCCGCCGTCGTCACGCGCTTGTTCAGCCGCGCCAGAAGCTCTTCGTGCACCGTCTCAAGCCCAATCGCAACTTCGAGAACAACATTTGGGTTGACCTGCCTCAGCAGCGCCAGAAAATGCTCCGCGCGCTCACCAAGAAATGCACAGTGGCTCTCAACAATCACACGCTCAAAGCCCGCCACAAGCCGGGCAACCGGCTCATACGCGCTCACCGGAACCGCCGCCGGGTCAAACCAAGACCCACTGTTATAGAGCTTGACCGCCCGGCCGGGACCGGTCTGTGCAAGACCTGCTTCGACCTGTGCCACGATGTCCTCGGCACTCACCGCATCAACCGTTGTGTTCTTCCACAAATCACACATCAGGCAGCGAAACGGACACTCTTTGTTCACCAGAAACAGCGTAGCAACATCCCAGAGCTGGCCATCCGGACCAACCTCCTGCTCAAGCATCGCGTGATAAGGCTTACGAACATCGTGGATATTCCGCTCTGGACGACGCCCGGTTATCCAGGCACTCTGCTCCTGCGGCTTTGCCGGATATGCGGCCTTTGACATAGGAAGCGTGTGCACTAACGACCCTTTAAGGGCGCGGTAAACCAAGGAGTGATGACGCTTTCGGCGACTTTGTGGCCATCAAAGCTTGGATGATTCCCTTGGCTGTGCAGGACCGGCTCGCCAACTTTTGCTATCGTAGCCGACCATGCGGAAAACACATCCGCGAGGCCAACCTCATGCTCCGCAGCCAGGCGTTTTATCTGCTCTGTGTGCTGCACAAGGGCATCGTTTGGGTCATTCCGCCGCGATGATGTATCACCCGTCGGCGTGCACAGAATCACCTTGATGTTCTTCTGGCGGCAGGTGGTGATCATCGATGTCCATGCGGCACGTGCCGCATCGAGGCCAATGCCCCGGTCATTGAGCACATAGTCGATAACCACGACATCCGGGCGAAGCGAAAGGACATCCCGCTCAAAGCGCTTCGCACCACTCAGCGAGTTCTCTCCGCCGATAGCCGTAACGGTGGCATTCACCACCGCATGCGGGTACGCAGCCTTGATACCAACATGCACCAGGTGGGGATAGGCATGAAAGGTGTCGACCACCGGCGTGCGGAAGTAGCCGGCGGGCACGCTGTGGCCGTGGAAAACCACATGGACTATACGGTTTTTCGGCCACTCCCGGCGGAGCTCATCCGAGAGTGGCGCAAGGTAGGTTTTGATATCTGCGATTGGCATGGCCTACTGAAGCAGAGGCTCTGGCAGACCTGGGACATGGTTGCCGGAGACATGCTCGGCTTCTTCCCATGCCGTTCGCAGACGGTCTTCCCACTGACGCAGGAATGTCCGTCGGCACCACGCCTTGCCAACCCTCCAGCCCTTATAGACCGAATTATTTTCGGTGTCACCGCCGAGGGCGGCACTGGTTGCGGCTGCCTGTGCGATGCCATCCTGGAAGCGGCGCTTCGGCTGCACAGGCATATCGGCACCAGTAACCTGGCGGACACCGCTTGCGACCAGCTCACCCTTGAGGGAATACAGGCGCTCGAGGGAGCCATCGAGGATGGTGTTGAATGGAATTGTAACGGCCGCGGTCATCGCCCTACGGTCGGTAAATGGCGAGAAGCAGCTAAATCCAAAGCGCTCTGCCGGGGCCCAGCTGCGTACATAGGCACGGGAAAGGCCACCGGAGTAGGTCATGCTGTGCTTAATGGCATCGATACCCCAGCCTTCCTGGTACAACAATGGATTGCGCAAAATGCTCGACAATGTCAGGTCGGAGTCTTCAAGCGGATAGCTCTTGAGGTTTTCATCACCGCCATCGCCATCGAGCATCCACTTCAGCTCCGGATGCTTTGCACGGATACCCCGCATTAAGCAGATGCCCGCTGCTGCGCATTCGACATCGAGAGGGTGGTAGTCCTCAATCGTCCGAATCGCCTCGATAAGATCATATTCCTTTGGGTCCGTCGTGATGCGCTCCCAGGTGGATGCGATTCCCAGCTCATTTACCATCCGCTCAGCCTGTGCAGCATCCGCGCCGCCGCCGAGGTCTAGGGTGAATGGGCGAATCTGGTCGGCACTTCGGCCAAGGTCGGTCATAGCTTTGCGGGCGAGGAGGAGCACTGCGGTCGAGTCAATCCCGCCGCTGAACGCGAGGCCTATCTGGTCGCTGGCTGGGATGCCGGCGAGCCAGCCCTTTAGTGCTGTGTAGGCTCCTTCGATATAGGCCTTCCCAAGGAGGTTGACATCTGTGGGGCCATTGCCTGCATCCGGGGTCCAAAATCGGTGACAGCGCGGCGCTGGATCCGGACAGCCGATCTGATCGAGCTCAATCAGGTAGTGAGCGGGCACCATCCGGGTGTACATCGGGTCAAACTGCCACCCGATATTCTGGCTGACACACCAGTCGTAAATGGTGTCCATCCGCTCCGCGACAACGAGGAATGGGCCATGGAACATTTTCGCCACAAAGTAGCGCAGAGGCTGACCAACGGTTCGGGCCATGCGAACAGTTTGTCCATCGCGGCTTGTGCCGGCAAAGTGCCCCGGAATCGCGCCGAGTGCGTCTACATCTCCAGCGTGGATGGCATCCCGGACGGTGTCATGGCTGACAGAGAAGTCACCGCTGGTCTTAATCCCGGTGAGGTCAACAAGGCGTTCTATTCCGTGCAACATTGGCGAAAGCTCCTATGCGACTATTAAACCCGATACTGATGGCAAACCTCCACGCGGGGAAGGCGTGGAGAGTGGCGCTGAGTGCTCTTAGGGATGACCCGTCAAAATGCGTTGCTGTGCCATTTCGAAGACAGCTGTGCCAATGCCTTTGTCCCTTGCCTGCTGCCAGAATGTCGTTGCTTGATCGATGTTGCCTTGATTAAACGCAGTGTCTCCCTGCTGTAAGAGCACTTGTGCATCCTGTGCGTTTTTCTCATTCTGCTGCTGGAAATCCTGTCCCGTTGTAGATGGCACATCGGAGCGCTGTGGAGCTGGGAAGTGCTGTGTTCGGTCATTTTCTGGAGCGGGTGCGGGTGTGGCGCCGCCCTGGCTTGCTACGATTTCTGCGACCTGAGCACGAAGCTTAAGCAAGTTTGCATCCGCGGGCTTTATGAGCAATCCTTCGTCGTACCACTTCAAGGCCGCCGCAAAGTCCTGCTTCTCTTTTGCCAGCTCGGCGAGCCCAATATAGCAAAAGACAGTCCCATCCTCAGCCTTGCGCTTTGTCTCCGCACGCGTTCCCGGTGCTAACCGAACCTGCTGAAAGAGGGGAAGCGCACCGGCAAAGTCTTTTGCGTTGTAGCGCGTGCTTGCCGCGTTATACGTGTCATCCGATGAATCAGCGGCAATCCCCGCTCCCGCGCGGCTTGTGGCAGACCGGAGCGCGATCGCCCCAATCCCAAGGCCGATCAGGACCACAACAACCCCAATCACAGCGACAAACACGCGGTTACCGGACATCCCGCCAGCACTCGGCTGAACATGCATTGGCGCTGGATGCTGCACCGGCACCGGCTGGTTGTTTGGTGGAGCAAAGGATGTTTGCGGTGCCATCCGCGTACGGTCTGCCGCGAGCTGTGATGTCTGATTTGCCATCGCTGGCGATGCCATCACGGTCTGATCTGCCGCTTGCCAACCCGTTTGGGGTTTTCTCGCAAAGCCGGTGTTACCGCCGCCCACGCCTCCCGAAAGCGCAGCCTTCATTTGCGCTGCACTCACAAACCGCTGGCCGGGATCTTTCTGCGCCGCCATTTGGATGACTGCATTAATCGCTGCTGGCTGTTCGTGCAGCGGCGGTACAGGCTCCGACATAATCCGGTAAACCACCGTCTCAAGCGCCTCGCCCCAAAACGCCTTACGCCCACTGAGCATCTCAAAGAGCACCAAGCCAAGCGAGAAAATGTCTGTGCGCGCATCCACCATCGCGCCGCGGATCTGCTCCGGTGCCATATACGATGGCGTGCCAAAGACCTGACCTGCAACCGTGATGGTTTGTTCACCAAGCATCCGTGCGATCCCGAAGTCGGTGATCTTGACCGTGCCATCCGGGAGGAGGTGGATGTTGTCCGGCTTGATATCGCGGTGGACTATCTGACGTGCGTGCGCATACTCAACCGCATCGCATAATGCGCTCAGAATCCGGATGGCTTCCTCGGTCGGTAATGGCCCCATCCGTGAAATACGGCTCTTCAGCGTCTCGCCTTCGAGGTACTCCATGGCGATAAAGTAGCGGCCATTATCCTCGCCGAAGTCGAAAATGGTGACAATCCCGGGGTGGCTTAGGTTGCCCGCCGCCCGTGCCTCACGGAAAAACCGGTCAATGCGCAGACGGCGCTCCGGTTCCTGGACGCGAACATCGAGGGCCAGCTCCTTCAACGCAAGCTTGCGCCCGAGCTGCGGGTCGAATGCCTCGTACACGATGTCATTGGAGCGCGCGATTTCCCGCGTGATCTGGTACCGGCCGATGGTCACTCGGTGACCTCAGCAGTGCTACCATCTCGAAAATTATCGATGCTGTCTATCCGCACCAACACGCAGGTGCTGTTGTCGGCACCGCCCATGAGATTGGCCGCATCCACGATGTCCATCGCCGCCTGAGACAGCGACTTGCCGCTCACAATGGCCGCGATGTTATCGGTTTGCATGTACCGCGTGATGCCATCCGAGACGATGACGAAGACATCCCCCGTTTGGACAGTGATCTTCCGGATGTCGGGGCCGGGCATCCCTTCCATCCCGAGACAACGCGAAATCACATTGCGGTAACGGCTTTGCTCGGCTTCTTCACGGGTCATCGAGCCCGCTCGCACTTGATCTTCCACCCAGCTGTGATCCTGTGTGATCTGCTCGGGTTCGGCCCCCGACCGCAACAAATAGGCGCGGGAATCACCGACGTGGGCGATCGTCGCGACATCATCGATGAGGACCAACGCCACCAGTGTGCTGCCCATCCCTTGGTACTCGGGATGCTGCTTAGTGGCATCCACCAGCTTGTCATTCGCGTGCATAATCGCTGCGGAAAGCGCGGTGGTTGCATCGATGTCGGTTGCCAGAAAGTAGTCCCGCAGCAAAAAACGAAGCCCGAATTCACTGGCGCGCTGCCCCGCGGCGTGACCCCCCATGCCATCCGCTACCGCCCACAGTCGTCCACGGTTTGCCAATAAATGTGGCATTTCAGGGTCAAACTGGTCGTATTTGTCCTCGTT
>CAIWTR010000055.1 GCA_903915615.1 uncultured Armatimonadota bacterium | reverse complement strand
GCGGCTGTGCGATCGCGCTCAACAAACCACGGCGTCAACAGATAGCGACTCCGCAGCCACGCGATGACATCCTGACCGGGCCCGCGCCCAATACGAAACGTTTTCAGCGTCCCGTTGAACCAAGCAGGCAGCGGTCCACGAAGGTTTTCCTCATCAGCATCCGAGCGGGCGATGGTGTAAAGGTCCACATCTGCACAGCGGCAAAGTGCCTCCAACGTTTGGATGGATTTCTGTTGCCCCCCGGATGTCGCAGGCCATGGTGGCAAGTGTGCAAGAAAGGCGACTCTCATTGTGCCAGCTCATCGATGGAATCTAGCAAGCGGCGCGCAACATCTGTGGATGTAAAGCGACGCGCGCGCTGATGACCGCGCTCGATCAGCTCAGCGGTAAACCATGGCTCGTTGATCACTTTCCGAATGGCCTCCACCAGCTGCAGCGGCCGGTCGGGATCGATTGCGATGGCAGCATCCCCAACCACTTCCCCCGTCGCGCCGGTGCGCGAGCACACAACGGGGGTCCCGCAGCGCATCGCTTCAAGCGGCGGCAACCCAAATCCCTCCGCACGGCTAGGGAAGACAAAGACGCCGGCTTCCGCATACGCATTTGCAAGGTCCTGTGTCGATGAGGCATCAACAAGGACAGGATCGGGCACACGGTAGGCCTTCGCGACTGTGCGCCAATAAGCCCAGTTACTACGATGTGTCACGAGTGCGAGCTCAGGCTCAGGAGCCCGGGAATCGTGGTCGCGCAGGAGCTCGGCCCAAGCTTGCATCACGCAATCTAGATTTTTCCGCGGGTCGCGTTGTCCGAGGGCAAGAATGCGATGCGGCTTGCGATCAACATTTACCGGCGGTGGGATGACTGGTGCGGACCCAATGATATCGATGCGCCCCATGAGGTTTGGAAACAGCGCTTCGATTTGCATCGCACTGTGGCGGGTCAGCGTGACAACACGCCTTGCCCGATGCGCTGTCCAGGTTTGCATCCGGGCAAAGTAGGTGTCCAGCGCAACCTGCCGGGGCCGGCGCGCCTGTTTCCAAGGTGCGGGAACAAGAAGGAGGGTGTCCAGCATGTGCGCGATGACGGGGGTGCCTGCGATGAGCGGGATGTAATTGGTGATACCGATAACGACATCCGGGCGGACACTCCGGACAGCCTGTGGGATACGGTTACAGTCGGCGACAATCCGATTCGAGCCGACATCGATGATGCTCATATCCCGCAGCAGTGCTGCGGCGGCATGCTGGCTTGGCTGTCGATCGACAAGAACCGTGATGTCATGCGGATGGGCAATTTTCTGAAGACCATCGAGGATGGTGACGGTGTGCGATTTGTAGCCACCGTTCCCTGGGTGGGTCAACGCACGGGCATCAAGGACGATGCGCACCGTTGGTTCCGATACCTTTCAGAAGCCATGCAACAAAGCGCGCGAGGGAGATGCACTGGGCCGGGATGGCAGTTAGTGGGCCGTGGGCTGTGCGGAGGTCCCGGAGACGGGCGCGTAGAAGGTGTTTACGAATCCAGAGTGGTGACCGTGCGGACGACGAGCTCCCACCGTGATGCGTAACAACCGCATCCGCTATGAAAACCGTGTTCAAGCCTGCCTGTTGGGCACGCCAGCACAAATCGGTATCCTCTCCGTAAAACATGATGTCTGGATTGTAGCCGTTTAATGCATCCCATGTAGCCGACTTTAGTGCAATACACGCACCACCAACCCAGCTAACTTTGTGTGTGCCATGTTCAGGATTGTCAACTTCGCTCCTGTCGAGACATCCCGACCATTCACTGGCGATGTCTGGGAAGCGTGCCCAGCTGTGCTGAAGCGTGCCATCCGTGTTCAGGAGGCGCGGCGCGGCGATACCGATTGACGTGTCTGCGATGGCATTTACAAGACGCTCAACAGCCGCTGGGTGAAACTCGGTATCGGCATTACAAATGATGAGGTTTGTCCCTAACGCCTGTTTCACACCTAAGTGCGCGGCGGCGGCATAGCCTGTTGCTTTGTTTGCAGAGATGACATTTACACTCGGGTCGGTGATTGCTTCGATGGTGCCATCCGTGGAGCCGGTGTCAACGACAATTAGCTCAGAGTTTTGGTTTGGGATGAGGGATTCCAGACAGCGTAATGTTAGCGCACGGGTGTTATGGCTGATGATCACAATTGAGACATTTGGATGTTGTTTCGTCACCCTAGGTGCTCCCGTTTGTTAGGATCTGGAATGGCGATGCCAGCTCCAGCTGCCAGCCAGAACACAATCGTCGCGCCAAAGTGCGCAAGCCCACCGTTGTGATACGTAGGAAACACATAGTCTCCAAGAAAGCTTGCAAGTGCAATCGCTGTACATCCGGCCGCAATTCCTGTCACCGCTGGATCTACGCGTGAACGCAGCCACAAGCGGTGCAATATCGCAACCAACATCGCGAGCAGCGACAGCAAACCCGCCCAGCCCGTTTCAGACAGCGTCTGCGCAATCGTCCCGTGAGCACTCGAAAACTGTGTTGTATTCCAGACATCCCGGCGGCCGTAATACTGATTCACTGTCCGGTAGTTACCCGGACCAATGCCAAGTGGAAACTCCTCGGCATAGCGGAACGCAGCCAACAACATCCGCGTTCTGTCATTCTCAAACATCCCCGGATCCCGATCACGAATGGTCTGCGTCCCCCATTGCATCTGACCACCGGCATAAAAGTTCGGCCTGTAAATGCGGTCCACAACGCTATCGGCACGCACCACCACAAAAATGCCCATCGCAGCAATCATCCACCAAAACAATGTCCGCTGCATCCGGTACAAAACCAACATCCCGCTCAGTGTCACCGCCACTAACCCGGAAACCCACTCGGCGCCGACGATGCCACTGACAACAATACAGCTCAGGGCGAAGGCACCAGAGAGGATGCGCATGATGGTCGAAAAGTCGGTGGATGCCGCAGCGTAGACAGCAAGTCCGACCGCCACCGCGCGACCAAAAACAGAGAATGCAGGCGCATACCCGGCAAGCGGCGAGAGACTTACCGCGAGCGACAGGACTCCCCCCGCAAGCATCGCGTTTAAGAGCAGGTCACGCTTCCCCCTACGTACGAGTGCAGCACCTATCGGCAGTGCCAGCATCGCCATCAAGCGTAGCGCAAGCTCCGCGATGTTGACCAGGGGCTGCTGCTTATACGTCGAATACAGCACCACATTTGTGTCCGGGAAGAGGGCATTATGCCCAACAGACCAACAGGAGATGAGCATAAAGATGGCCATCGGGACCCATATCGAACCCGGAATTGCCAGCTGTTTTCGTACGTTCCAGAGCGGCCCAATCATCCCGATGATGGAGAGCAACGCCAGCCCCTCGCCGATGTAGAGTCCTTTTACATCACCGCTGCCACCTTGCGTCAGCCCAGGTGTTCCGATGCCTATCCATCCCACAACAATGAGCAAGACCGTCGGCCATTGTGGACGGACCACGGAGATCCAAATGGCGGCGACGGCAAGGGATGCTATCCCAAGCCAGCTGATCGCGCGGGTTCCAGCACTCGATGCGACCAGACCGGTAACGCCAATCGCAAGGCCCATCACGACCGCAACAAGCACGGTAAACCACGATGTCCAAATTCTGTTTGCCAGAGGGTCACGGCTGGTCCCGATCGGTGAGATAGCCATCAGGCCACGGCTCCAATGACGCGCCGTAACACATCGGTAAGCCCTGTAACAAGCCGGCTGTCCGACGCAGATTCGCATTCTGGGAGCGGTGCCGATGGTGGGTTTTGGAGGAAAGCCAGACATGCGGCGGCAAACTCCTGCGCAGCATTTGGCACGGCTGGAATACAGCGCACAGATTCCGATGCAACTGTGCTTGGATCGGGGAATGTCACAAGCGGCACACCATGGATGATGGCGCATCGGTTCTTGACGCGGGAGCCGTGCCCGGCACGCACCGGGTTTATCGCAACGCTTGCGGTGCTGTAGCAGGCTGAAATATCATCTACCCACCCCTGTTGGGTGACTCCCACTGGGAGGCCGGCGGGACACAGAGGAGCCCCACGACCGACAATTTGTAGTTGAACGCCTGACATTTCCTTCTGGATTGTCGGCAGAACATCGGCAATAAACCAGAGAATG
>CAIWTR010000054.1 GCA_903915615.1 uncultured Armatimonadota bacterium | reverse complement strand
TCGCAAAGTCCGTGATGTCAAGCTCCCTGGCATTGGCAGCGCAGGGTTTACAGCCGGTGATCGTGATGACACCCATGTCTACTACAGCTTTACGTCTTATAACTACCCAAGCACACAGCTGCACTTCGATCTGAAGTCTGGAAAGTCAACCGTTTTCAAAGCACCGGTCATCAAAGACTTCAAGCCATCCGATTATGATGTCGAACAGGTTTTCTTCAAGTCCAAGGATGGCACCAAGGTCCCGATGTTTGTTGTGTCCAAGCGTGGGATCAAGCGTGATAGCAACAACCCAACGCTTCTTTATGGCTACGGTGGCTTTAACATCCCATTGACGCCAGGCTTTTCCACGATGAACCTCGCGTGGCTTGAGCAGGGCGGTGTTTATGTTGTCGTCAACCTCCGCGGTGGCTCGGAATACGGTGAGCGGTGGCACGAAGCCGGGATGCGGTTCAAGAAGCAAAATGTCTTCGATGACTGTATTGCTGCAGCCGAGTGGCTGATTGACAACAAGCTAACCCGCCCGGGGCGACTCGCGCTGCAAGGCGGCTCCAACGGCGGACTCCTCGTCGGCGCTGTCATCAACCAACGACCAGATTTGTTTGCTGCCGCTATCCCGCAGGTCGGTGTGATGGACATGCTACGTTACCAGCTCTTCACCGCTGGAAAGTATTGGACGGCCGAGTATGGCTCCAGCGAGATGTCCAAAAAGGATGTCCAAAACCTGCTGAAATTCTCGCCCATTCACAACATCCGCAAGGGGCAGGTCTACCCGGCGGTTATGGTCACCACCGCCGATCATGATGACCGTGTTGTGCCCGCGCATTCATTCAAGTACGCATCCACGCTGCAGGAAAAAGCGAGCCACAAAAAGCCATTGTTGATTCGAATCGAGACCAAGTCCGGGCATGGTTCAAGTAATCTTAGCAAGGCAATTGAAGAAACATCAGATGTCTATGCGTTCTTGTTCAAGAGTATGGATTTCAAGCCGAAAGTGAAGGGGAGCTGAGGGGATGTCTATTTTCTTTCAATATGGGTTTGTTGCGGGGAATTCTGAACAAGCCATCGAGACCAAGTCCGGGCATGGTTCGAGCAACCTTAGCAAGGCGATTGAAGAAACATCCGATGTCTATGCATTCTTATTCAAGAGCATGGATTTCAAGCCACGAGTGAAGGGGAGCTAACACGAATGTCCATTTACCATTTGATTTCACGCCAGGGACTAGATGCCCAAAGCGACTCTGAGTTCATCCTCGATGATGCAAACATGGCATCGGGGTTTATCCACTGCTGCACAGCCGAGCAGCTACCTGGTGTGATTTCGCGCTACTTCCCCGGTGATAACAGCAACCTGATGGTGGTTGAGCTCAACCCGGATGCCCTTTCCGAAGAGCTGTTATGGGAACCGGCCACCGACTCCGATGGCCTTTTCCCACACATTTACGGTCCGATCAACCGGGATGCGATGATCGACGTTCACCCCTACGGAGCCAAGTTAGGCTGATAGCTCGCGAGGTAGCTTGCCGCTTCAGCCTCCTGCTCTACGATTTGAGCTGGGATTGCGGCAAGCTCTTCGACTTCGCTTTCGGAACGCTCATCCACAGCCGTCTCTTCGAGCTCAGCCTTTCGCTGGCGCAGAAGGTAGGCTTTGTACAAATGCGCCTGTCCGTAGAGGCACTGAAACGCATCGCTGAGCGAAAACCACGAGCGGTTGCCCCGCTCAGTGTGAGCTGTCTGCCAGGCTGAGACGTAGTTGGTTAGAATGCCATCGATGTCGTCATCGCTTGCATCAACCACTGGCAAGACATCTCCAATACAACCA
Organism: uncultured Armatimonadota bacterium; assembly: GCA_903915615.1. GTDB lineage: Bacteria > Armatimonadota > Armatimonadia > Armatimonadales > Armatimonadaceae > CAIRTT01. The sequence continues at coordinate 329 of CAIWTR010000054.1, read as the reverse complement.
TCGTAGGTGTACTTCATGATGATGCCGTAGTTGAACTGCCTGCTTACGCTGCCATCCTGCTCCGAATCGCCGCCAAGTTCCTCGAGAGCTTCCCGGTTGGACATCCCCGTCGACAGCCTCACCCACTTGATGTTCCCTGGGGTGCTCTGCGGATCGATCAACATATTGTCATCGGTGAGGGTACCGATTTCATCGGCTTCGCCACCAAACCGCCATTCGACATCCTCGCCCCAGCCCACGACACTTTCATCTTCAAATGGGTCAGAGTCATCCTCTTCCCACTCTTCTTCACTATCTTCATCTTCGTCTTCTGACTCGGTTTCCGTGAC
>CAIWTR010000053.1 GCA_903915615.1 uncultured Armatimonadota bacterium | reverse complement strand
CGTGCGAGAAGCCGATGGGTCGCATTTCGCATACCAATCGCATTGCCCCAATAGCTCAATACAGCATCGTGATGTTGGGTCTGGCTACCATCGAGGACCTTTGCAAAGCTGCGGCCATCCAGCGGTGCGGAGACATGTTGAAACGCTGGCTGGCAAAGCTCAATTAACGTTGGGTAGATGTCCGTCGAGCTGATCAATGCATCCGAACGCTTGCCAGCGGTTGGCATCTGTGGGATACGCACCATCAGCGTGCTGTTCATCGCACGCTCGTAAACGCTGTGCTTGCCCCAAATCTGCTGCTCACCAAGATGCCAGCCATGATCGCCCCAGAGTACAACAATCGTGTTTTTATCCTGACCGGATGCCTTTAGCGCTCCCAGCACTTTGCCGATTTGGCGGTCGACGTAGCGAATACTCGCGAGATAAGCCCGGCGGGCATCCACGGTTGCAGCAGCCGACAAAGGACGCGTCTTCTCCCAAGGCATTTGATACTTATAAAACTCACCACTCTCATGCCAATAGGGGCCGCTCGGTTTCGCACCGCTTGCATCGCTAATGACACGCGAAGGCTTTATCGCGTCCCAGTCGGACTTTGTCCCCGTAAATGGAAGATGCGGCTTATAAAATCCAACCCCCATAAACCACGGCTTGGATGCCTTTGTTAGGGTCTTAATCTCATCCATACCCGCCCTTGCGAGATGAGCATCCGGAAGTTCATCGTCTTTACTGGCAGAGAAATCAAGAATCGCATTATTGCCTTTGCCATCCTCGCGGTGGCGCCCACCCGGATAGCCGAAAAACACTCCCCAGCCACGCTGCCACTCTCCAAAGGGTGTCGAGAGGCGATCCCACGCATTCGGGAGCTCTGCATGGCCATCCCCTGAGCCATCGTAGCCATAGACACGGCCATCCGGAGTGTGCGAAATCTTCCCGATGCAAACCGTTTCGTAGCCGCTGCGCCGAAACATCTCCGGCATGGTCTGCGCGCCTGGAAGCGATGCCTGCTTGAATGCCGACCCGCCTTGATACATCGCTTCATTGCTCTGCGTAACCCCGGATGATGCAGGTGAACGTCCCGTCAGCAGCGCATAACGGCTTGCACCACACGTCGCAACGGCAGCGTAGTGCCGCCGGAAGGTGATGGCTGTTTTCGCAAACGCATCGATGTTGGGTGACTGAGCATCCTTGACGCCGTAACAACCCAGCTCGGGACGGAGGTCATCCACGGCGATGAACAGCACGTTGTAGCGATTCGTTTTGCTCTCTGGTTTGGCTTGCTCTTGAGGTTTAGTGCTAAGGGCATTAATCGGCAGTGCAGAGCCAATCAGCGTGGAGAGAACTACACAAAGAACACTGGGTTTGATTGCCATAGACAGCCGTTCGGATTTTCGATGACAGAATCCTGCATGGGTGCCGGCACTGCCAGAGTTTGGTTTACTGGGACATGGCATCTGACATCTCGACAAACCGATTGACGCTGCGTGGCTTTACGCTCAACGATGCCGATGATGTAACCCGCTTGGTCTCCGATTATGAGGTCGCAAAGACGACGCTTGCCGTGCCGCATCCCTACCCAACGGATGGCGCAGCTGGCTGGATAGCCGGACATCCTGCGGAGGAAGAGCGCAATCACACAACCTTTGCCATCACGGTAACGGCTACGGACGAGCTCATCGGTGCGATTACACTGATTGAGAAACGCATCCACTTACGCGCCGAGATTGGCTACTGGATTGGCTATCAACATTGGGGGAATGGCTACGCAACGGAAGCCACAAAAGCAATCATTGATTGGGGCTTTTCCGAGCGCGGACTGAACCGTATCTTTGCGCATCACTTTGCGGAAAACCCGGCGAGCGGCCGCGTGATGCAGAAGTGCGGCATGTGCTACGAAGGCACGATTCGTGACTGTGTTCAGAAAGATGGCCGCTTCATCGACACACCGATGTACAGCATTTTGCGGCGGGAGTGGGAGACCAATAAATCAAAAATGTCCCGCATCATGAAACCTTGATGCGGGACAGAAGCTGTGTTGTGAAGCCCTTAGCGGCCCATCGGTCCGCCTGGCATGCCGCCTGGAGGAGGTCCGCCAGCAGGCATCCCGCCGCCAGGCATTCCACCTGGCCCGCCACTCTGCATTTGGCCATAGCCACCGCCGCCGCGCATTTGATTCATCGTTTGTCCGCCACCAGGCCGGCCACCAGCTCCGCGGGATTCCATCGACCCGGATGCGCTGTATTGGGATCCGCCACCACGGCCGGCACCCATTTGCTTCTTCATTTCGGCCATGTAGCGGTTACGATCCATATTCGCTGTGTAGCTTCCGTTGTCAGACTGAATCCTAGTTGAAATCGCCCATCCGGCGAGTCCGAGAAGTGCGATTGCTGCGATGATTACGACTGGCAGCGGGAGTTTATTGATTTTTTCTTTCATCTTTTTTCCAAACCTTTTCCTTCAGTAATCAAGTAGGTCGACCGGGCATCCGTGCCGGGTAACACTTGTGATGTTCCACCAGGCCAAATGACCTCGATAGAGTCTACCTTTGTAGATCCCCCCAGACCAAACGTCAGCGTCCGCTCGCTCTCAGAGAGGAAGCTTCCACCGCTACGGACGTATTGCTGCTGCTGTATCCCGCCCGCTTTGACGATAACCCTTGCCCCGATGGCATTGCGGTTCGTCTTTTCACCAACCAACCGGAGCTTTATCCAGCTGTTGTTGTTACCGCCATCGTTGCGGAGGAGCAAAAACTTGCCATTGTTATCCACAACCCCGATGTCAAGATCTCCATCACTATCAATATCGCCATACGCGGCACCGCGCCCGACAATCTGATAGTTCATCCCAGCAGCCTTGCTGACATCGTTGAACTTCTTGCCCTTCTCATTATGGAAAAGCAATGGCGCCTGCTTAAATGTCAGGTTGCTTTGGTAGGTGCTTACTATGTCATCCACGTGGCCATTTGTCGCGTAGAGATCCTGCCAGCCATCGAGGTCGTAGTCGAAAAAGAATGTCGCAAATGTAACATTCAGGAGGCTTGCGCTGACCAGACCACGGGACTGAGCGTTGTTCTCAAACATCCCGGTCCCACCCTCCATCGGGTCGAAGAGAGACAGGCCTTCCTCCGCAAAGTTGCCAATGACCAAGCTGAAGTTGCCATCATTTTTGTAGTCTGCGGCATCGATGCCCATGCCGGCTTTCGCACGGCCATTTTCAGCGAAGGCGATGCCTGTCTCGACACCGCGCTCCACGAACTTTTTTCCACCTTCATTGATGAACAGGAAGTTCGCCCAGGTGTCATTGCTGACTGCGATGTCTATCCAGTTGTCACCGTTGTAGTCTGCGAGGGCTATTCCGAAAGACTTTCCGACAGCGCAGTCGAGGATGCCCATCGGCTTGCTGACATCTTTGAATGTGCCATCACCCTCATTGTGGTAAAGGGTGTTGCGCGCACCTTCAAAGGTCCCGGGAGGGCAGTAGCCGCGAACGCCATTCTTTCCGCAGTAGGGATCAAGGGTCGTCGACCACTTGACATATTGGCAGACGAAGAGGTCCAGCTTGCCATCGTTGTCGTAATCGACCCACGCGGCCCCAGAGCTCCACTTAAACTCAGGCGCAAGGCCAGGAAGCCCAACACCCTTGACACCAGCTGTTTTGGTGACATCGGTGAACTTGCCGTTTGTATTCTTCAGCAGGCGGTTGTCGCCAACGGCTGTGATGTAAAGGTCATCCCAGCCATCATTGTCGTAATCACCCACCGCAACACCCATCCCGTAGAGGGAAAAGTGCAGGCCAGCTTCCTTGGTGACATTTGTGAACTTGCCCTTGCCATCGTTTTGATAGAGGGCGCTGTACGCCTGTAGCGGATTCTTGTCCCATGACCAACCAGAGCTGTTGATGACTAGGAGGTCTGTATCGCCATCGTTGTCGTAGTCAAAGAACGCCAAGCCGGAGCCGACGGTTTCTGGCATCAGCTTGCGACCCTTTGAGCCATTTTCGTGCTTGAAGTCGATGCCCGCTTCCGAGGCGATGCTGACAAAGGTGACCGGTTTCGTGGATGCGGCGCCACCTTCAGATGGCTTGTTACACCCTGCGATTGAGATAGCCGCTGCCAGAATTGTGGTCAGGGCGATGGTCGTTTGGGTTTGTGTCATTTCTCGGATGCCTCCAATGCGAGCAGCTGCTCTGTGCGTCCGAGGCGGCCATAGAGCTGCTTCAGCATCGTCCGTGTCCGCTTATCTTTTGAATTCCGTCCGATGATACGTTCGTACTCAGCCGTCGCTCCGCCAAGATCTCCCGCATCGAGGAGGAAGTCCCCATAAGCCCGGATGTCTTCGGTTTTCGCCTTGGGTCCACGTGCGCGTGTTCTCAAGGTGTCATGCTTCTGCTCGAAGGAGACGTATTTGGTGTAGAGCTGCATCATTTGCTGGTTGGATTCTTTATCACCAACCTTTGCGTAGACGCGCGCAAGTTCGAGGTAACCCGGGCCGTAGCCAGGTTCGAGGTCAATCACATGCTCAAGGCACTGAACGGCTTTGGCCGCCTCATTATTTGTGAGATAGCACTGTCCCAGTTGAAGCCAAGCGAGCTCATCCTGTGGGGCAAACTTTACAGCACGCTCCGTCAGCTCAAGCGACTTCCGGATGCGTTCCGGATTGTCAGAGCGGTCTTGATAGAGGCTGCCGAGTGTCTTGAGAAGCGTTGGGTCCTCGGGAGCAACAACAAGGGCTGCTTCGAGTTCCTTTTCAGCATCATCACGGTTACCGGTGCGGCGCAGCTGTTCGGCCACTTCAATACTGATGGCGGCGCGTCGCTCCGGAGCCATTTCGGCTGCTTTGCGTAGACATTCGAGGCGCTTAGGGAGAGTCTCCTTGGTTTCCGCCTGGAAGTAGGCGTACGCGCGCAGGAGGAGGTCATCCACCGTGTTTTCCTTGGTGGCTTCCTCGATGGCTGCGACGTATTCCTTGGTCTTCTTAAGGCCACGGTAGGCTTCCGCTACAGCAATCAATGCGCGGCGTTTACGCTTTGGGTTGGATGACTTTGCTGCTTTTTGGGCTACAACCAATGCTTCGGCAAATGCCCCACGGAGACCGAGCGCTGTTGCATCCCAGTAGTTGGCATCATCCTTGAAGCCAGCCTTCTCGCAGGCGCGTGCGGCACGGTAGGCGGCTGGGTAACCTTGATCGACGGTTGCAATCTGGTCCAGCGCAAAGGCGGCTTTTTTGAAATCACCCCGCCGGGCGTATTCTTGGCCGATGCGTTCGTAGACATCCGGCGCGGATGGATTCAACTCATTGGCTTTTAGCCACGCCTTGAGTGCGCCATCGTAGTCTTTCTGCCGGTAGAGAATCAAACCATAGAGGTAGTTTGCTCCAGCTTGGTCGGGAGCGATGGGGAGCAGCTTTTCGAGGTAGCCCTTAGCTTTGGATGCATCAGCATTGTCCATCGCCGTCCGGGCAGCGAGTGTCAGAGCGCCCGGGTCATCGGGGGCGAGCTGGAGGAGTTTCTCGGAGAGCTGGCTTGCCCCTTTGTCATCTGCACAGGAGACAAGTGCCATCACGAGGCGCTCGAGGCCAGCCTTATCCGTGTAGTCAGGATGCGCGGCAATCCATTTGGAT
>CAIWTR010000052.1 GCA_903915615.1 uncultured Armatimonadota bacterium | reverse complement strand
GGCTTCACAAAGGTCACACTCGCAAAGGGCGAGAGCCGGGATGTCACCATCACCCTCCCGCCGACCACTTGGCGCTACTACGATGACACATCCCACCGCTGGAAACGCCTTCCGGGAAACCCGGTTGTGGAAGTCGGACAGTCAAGCCGCATCCTCCTGCTGCGCTAGAAGTCTTCGCCCGCGGTCGACATCTTCCGTTAGAATGGAACCATGTCGACCGCAACCCCTTTCCCGATTCTCATCAATGGCGCCTGGTGTGCATCCGCTGATCCAACCGGCACCTTTCAAGCCACAAATCCCGCCACCGGCGAGCTGCTCCCCGGGACCTACCCGGTCTCAGGCCCACAGGATGTCCACGCAATCCTGACCGCAGCTGCAGAGGCTAAAGCCGCGATGCGCGGTCTGGATGCAGAAGTCCGTGCACAGTTTCTGGATGCCTATGCAGCCAACCTCGAAGCCGCAAAGGATGCGCTTGTCGCAGCGGCAAATGCCGAAACCGGTCTTCCAGTTGAGCCACGCCTCGGATCTGTCGAGCTCCCACGCACCGTCAATCAGCTCCGGCTCGCAGCAAAGGCAGTTCGCGCACGCAGCTTTGCACGCCCGACCATCGATACCGCAACCGGAATCCGCTGCCAGCAGGAAGCCCTCGATGGCGCAGTCCTCGTCTTCGGACCAAACAACTTCCCGTTCGCCTTCAATGCCATCGCCGGTGGTGACTTCGCCGCCGCGATTGCAGCTGGATGCCCGGTCATCGCAAAAGTCCATACATCCCACCCGACGACCAGCCGCCTCCTCGCTGAGTGTGCAGTGGCTGCCGCGACCGCAACCGGCCTTCCTGCCGGGGCACTGCAGCTCGTCTACCGCATCGCTCCTCAGCTTGGCTTTGAGATGGTCGAGAGCCCTGCGGTCGCATCCGTTGGCTTCACCGGCGGCCGCGATACCGGGATGCGCCTCAAGGAAGTAGCCGACCGTCATGGCAAGCCTGTTTACCTTGAAATGAGCAGCGTGAATCCAGTGTTCGTGCTGCCGGGTGTGCTTGCAGAGCGCGGGGATGCGCTCGCGGATGAGTTTTCCGGCAGCTGTATGATGGGCGCCGGGCAGTTCTGTACCAATCCGGGGTTTGTTGTCGTACCGGCTGGTGATGCCGGAGCTGCGTTCACAACAGCCGTCATTGGCAAGTTCTCTGCTGCAAATCCGGGCGTTCTCCTTGGCAAGGGCGGCCGGGATGCGATTTCTGAATCCATCAAGACTCTCACCGCCGCGGGTGCCACGGTACGCTGCGGAGGTAATCCGGTTGCGGAGCCAGGCTACCGCTTCGAGAACACCATCCTCACCGTCAGTGCCGATACCTTCCTGAAGAACCCTGAAGCGCTGCAGACCGAAGCCTTTGGCCCGGTAAGCCTTATCGTCATCGCCGATGACACAGCGCAAATGGCCGCCGTTGCCGCATCCCTTGAAGGCAACCTCACCGGGACGATTTACTCCGCTGTGGATGGCTCAGACGATGATGCCTACGCAGCGATTGCCCCAGTTCTTCGAGGCAAGGTCGGTCGCTTGCTAAATGACAAAATGCCAACCGGTGTTGCCGTCAGCCCGGCGATGAACCATGGCGGGCCATTCCCAGCGACGGGACACCCGTACTTCACCAGCGTCGGCCTGCCAGCGGGCATCGAGCGTTTCACGATGCGCTGCTCGTACGACAATGTGCGTGCACATCGCTTGCCAGCCGAGCTCCAGGATGGCAATCCGCTAGGCATTTGGCGCTCCGTGGATGGTGACTACACCAACGCGTAGTTTGGACATTGAGAGTGACGAGGGGGTCATTGAGATGCAAGACAAGCCGTTTCAGCCTTTGTGGGGAGCTAACATCCCCGGTCAAATCAAATCGGATGGCGTAGAAACTGACATCACCAAGCCTGGAGAAGGTTTGGTTATGGGCAAGCGGGTCGCTCGTATCGCCAACGTCACGGTTCCCGGGATGGCTGTTTATGCTCCGCCGAAGTCAAAACAAAATGGCGCGGCAGTGGTGGTGTGCCCGGGAGGCGGCTTTAGCATTTTGGCGATGGACCTCGAAGGCACCGAAGTGGCGACTTGGCTCAATAGCATCGGGGTAACGGCCATCGTCCTCAAATACCGTGTTCCGACGGGCAGCTTTGACCCGAACTGGCTTGGCCCAACCATGGATGCCCAGCGCGCAATTTCTACTGCGCGGAAGAATGCCAAAGAATGGGGCATCGACCCAACCCGCATCGGTGTGCTGGGATTCTCTGCCGGCGGCAAGACAGCCGCGATGGCGGCGCTCGCATGCGGGAAGCGGCTTTATGCTCCGCAGGACGATGTGGATGTAGCACCT
>CAIWTR010000051.1 GCA_903915615.1 uncultured Armatimonadota bacterium | reverse complement strand
GTGTTCCACTCCCAAAAAGGATGAGTACGAGGCAAAGAATGACCCGTACTCGTGTCATTAGGACCCTAGAACAGTATCTACCGTTGCGGTCGCAGCGCTGATTGCATCATCAATTCGTGATGCATCTTTGCCACCCGCGCTTGCAAAATCAGGTCGACCACCGCCGCCGCCGCCCATGATTTGTGCAGCCTGCTTAGCAAGATTTCCACAATGGACCCCTGCCGCTACGGCCGTCTTCGTTGCCTTAACGACAATGCTAACCTTGTCACCAATCGCAGCAACTAGCATCACGACGCCATTGTCCGTACGACCAATGAGCTCATCCACAAGGTTACCAACGGATGCAGCATCTTGAGCATCGATGGACTGGATAATCACCTTGATGCCCGCGACAACTCTTGCATCCGCCAACAAACCATCCGCGAGGCTTCCTGCCTGCTGCTGTTTGATCGCTTTGAGGTCTGCCATCAGGTGCTGACGTTCATCCAAGAGGCGTTGAATCGCTCCCGAAAGGCCATCGACTTTGACATTTAGGAGAGATGCAGCTCGCTCAGCATCACTAATCGTCTTCGCGATGTATTCCATTGCACCATCGGATGTGATTGCTTCGATTCGTCGTACGCCTGCTGCGCTGGATGACTCACCAACAATTTTGATGATGCCAATCTCGGATGTGTTCGTAACGTGCGTCCCGCCGCAGAACTCTCGTGAGTATTCTCCACCAACGGAAACTACACGAACAACATCCCCGTACTTCTCCCCGAAGAGCATCATGGCACCGAGCTCACGAGCTTCGTTTATCGGCTTTTCGGCGATGTCAACGACTAATGCAGCCGCAACTGCATCGTTAGCCAATCGCTCGATCACCTTGAGCGTCTGACTCGGTAGTGATTCTCCGTGAGAAAAGTCAAATCTAAGCCGATCGGGCGCGACAAGCGATCCCCGCTGTGCCACGTGGGAACCGAGCTGGTCACGCAATATCTTGTGCAAAATATGGGTCGCGGTGTGATTGGCCCTGATTTGCCGTCGGCGATTCGCATCTACAGATGCATGGACCTGACCTCCCGTCGCCAGCTCACCTTGATGAACCAGGACCGAATGGAACCACACACTGTCCTTTTTGGTGACATCCAGAACACTTGCCCGGAAATCATGGAAGGTTAGTTCTCCGGTGTCACTGACTTGACCACCAGATTCTGCATAAAATGGACTGGATTGCAGGATGATATCTGCTGTCATCCCGGCGGTCACAGCCTTGGTAGGTTGTCCATCGACCAGAATACCGGCAACAACGGTTGTTCCATCGAGCGCTGTGTAACCCGTAAAGTCTGTATGGGGCAGGTCGCGGAAGAAAGCCTTTACATTGTCATCCGTGATGATCCACGTCTTCTTGTTCCCCTTACCCGAATCAATTGCATGCTGTGCACGTGCTTTGTTGAATGATTCTTCATCAATTACAACTCCGCGCTCACCCGCAACCTCTCGTGTTACTTCAAAGGGCAGGCCATATGTGGCAAACAGATCAAAGGCTGCAGAGCCTGTCAGGTCACCCTTTGCGAGTGAGTCATCCAGACGCACAAGTCCATCCGAGAGGATGTCTCTAAACTGCGCTTCTTCACGTCGAACAGCAACCAAAATAGCTTCTTCGCGATTGACAAGATCAGGATAGGCATCTTTCATATGCGCAATCACACCTGGGACGGCGCGGTCCATGAATGGTGCACTGTCAAATCCAAGATGCCGAATTCCAGCCACGATTGCCCGGCGCATCAGGCGTCGTAGCACATAGCCATGCTTATCTTTGTCAGGGAGGACACCATCGCCGATTAGAAATGTCGTTGCCCGGATGTGGTCTGCTATCCGTCTGAATGCGATATCAGTTGTTGCATCGGGCGTCGATGTATACGTCTTTCCACTCAGCGCTTCAAGGTGATTGATAATGGGGCGGATAACATCGGTCTCGAACGGTCCGGCAAGATCATTGATGGCTGCGGCTGTGCGCTCGAGGCCCATTCCGGTATCGATATTCTTCTTTGGAAGCGCTTGGAGTGCGTAGTCACCGCCAGATCCGATGCCGGTGAACTGCGTGAAAACATTGTTCCAGATCTCAAGCCAGCGGCTCCCCTCGCCATCCCAGTCCTGGTCAAACGGCAAGTGAGGCTGGAGGTCAAAGAAGATCTCTGAGCAGGGACCACATGGCCCTTGACTCTTTTCAACGATCGCGTTTGAAGGCCAATAGTTTGTTTTCTGCCCGAGGCGGGTGATGCGTTCATCTGGCATCCCGAACTTTTTCCACAGTGCATACGCATCGTCATCATCTTGATAAATCGTGACGCGGATACGCTTGCGGTCGATTTTCAGAACATCGAAGAGAAACTCTGCAGACCACTCCACCGCTTCGGGCTTGAAGTAGTCACCAAAGCTGAAGTTTCCAAGCATTTCGAAGAATGTACAGTGGCTGATGTCACCAATGTCATCGATGTCTTTTGTACGTAAACACTTTTGACTGGTCGCGATGCTTGTCCTCGGAGGTGTTACGCGGTCTTCAAAGTAGGCTTTGAACGGGACCATTCCAGCAACCGTAAAGAGGAGTGTAGGGTCTTCTGTGACCAACGAATCTGATGGCAGGATAAGCGCACCTTTGGATGCGAAGAAGTCGAGGTAGGCGCGGCGGAGTTCACTAGCTTCCATATTGAGAAAAGTATATCGCCAGCACCCTGTGGAAGTTTCGTACCTGAGTCCACCATAAAACCCGTATTCGGGTAAAATGTGCGTTGGTTCAGTATTGAGGTTTCGTGACCGATATTACTGAGTGGAAGGTTACAGTTCGGCATGCATGATGACTCAACCACGGTAGATCGGCCCCTCTCGCTTCATGGCCCCAATGCGGCCTATGCCCGCGAGTTGTATGAGCGCTGGATGGAAGATCCAGCATCAATCGACTCCGATACAAGTGCTCTTTTTGCGACAGGTTACATTCCGCCTGCCGAAGCAAGAAGTACTTCAGTAGTAGAAACAACTAATGTTGAAACTATCATGCGAGCGGTACACCTCGCTGGTCTAATTCGCGAACATGGCCATGTCGAGGCAAATCTTAACCCGTTGCGGAGCCCGTCGAAGATTGATCCGCAGCTGACGCTTGCTTATCATGGACTCACCGAATCAGATCTGGCATCGCTTCCTCCATCCGTAGTTGGTGGTCCCGCCGCTGCTGGAACATCCAATGCACTCGATGCAATGAACCGTCTTCGACACGTTTATTGCGGGACGATTGGCTACGAGGATGATCACGTCCAATCGCCTGAGCAACGTAACTGGTTACGTGATGCCTTTGAATCGGGCCGCTATCTTAGAGCGATTACAAACGATGACCGTTCATGGCTGCTTGAGCGCATTACCGAAGTTGACACATTCGAGCAGTTTCTCCACAAGACACAACCCTTTCAGGGTGAAAAACGCTTTTCCATTGAAGGCGTCGACATGCTGGTTCCTGTCCTGCAAAGCATTGTTCAGGGCGCAGCTCTGGCAGGTAACCTCGAAGTTGTTATTGGGATGGCCCATCGTGGGCGTTTAAATGTCCTTACACATGTCCTGAAAAAACCGTATCGTCAGATGCTCTCCGAGTTCATCAAGGGCAAAAAGTACCTCGTGCCAAGTACGAGCGGCGCTGGTTCCGGTGGCTATACCGGTGATGTGAAGTATCACAAGGGTTATGAGCTCCGCATTGAGACCGCGGACCATGGAAGCGTTCCTGTCACGCTTGTCCCTAACCCGTCGCACCTTGAGTTCGTGAATCCTGTTGTCCTCGGCCGGGCACGTGCCGCTCAGGAACATCGCGACCATCAGGGAAAACCCTCCCGTGACATTCTTGCTGCACTGTCCATCTTGATTCACGGAGATGCTGCATTCCCGGGTCAGGGTGTTGTCGCAGAGAGCCTAAACCTTTCGCGCGTACCGGGCTACCGCGTTGGTGGAACCATCCACATCATCGCTAACAATCAGGTTGGATTCACAACGGATCCTGAAAACAGCAGATCTACGCTGTACTCATCCGACCTCGCAAAGGGGTTTGAGATACCGATTGTTCACGTGAATGGCGATGATCCTGATGCATGTCTTGCGATGGCGCGAATGGCATTGGATTTCCGCCAGAAATTCGGCTGTGACTTCCTGATCGACATCATCGGATACCGCCGACACGGACATAACGAAACCGATGAGCCACGCTACACGCAACCTCAAATGTATGGGGTTGTCGATGCACATCCGCGTCTTCGTGAGCTTTATGCTGGACGCTTGACAGCAAAGGGTGTCGTCGATTCGTCAGTTGTAGATTCGATGTTGACTACGGTACGTGAGGCGCTTGCGGATGCACGCCAGTATGCGCTGGAGCAGGCAGGTGGAACCGTTACGACGCCGGCTGTTACTATCGCCCCGGATGTCGTCGTTGAAAATGTTTCGTTTGACCGATTACAGGTCCTAAACGATGCAATTACATCCACACCAGATGGATTTGCAGTCAACGATAAGCAGCTGCGACAGGTTCTCAAGCCACGTAAAGCAGCTTTGACCGCAGACGAGCCGGGCATCAACTGGGCACATGCCGAGGCATTGGCATACGCATCGATTCTTGAAGATGGAACCCCTATCCGCCTCTCAGGTCAGGATGCGCAGAGAGGTACATTCTCACAGCGAATGTTGGTCTTGCACGATGTCGAGACCGGTGCTAGATGTCACTTACTCAGATTCGTTCCAACCGCGAATGCATCCATCGCAATCCTGAACTCACCTCTATCCGAAACGGCGGCGTTGGGCTTTGAATATGGTTACAGCGCGCACGCAAAGGAAACGCTTGTTCTCTGGGAAGGTCAATTTGGTGACTTTGCTAACGGAGCCCAAGTCATCATTGATCAGTTCATCGTGAGCGGTGATGCAAAGTGGACGCAGAAATCCGGTTTGGTGATGCTCCTCCCGCATGGCTACGAGGGTCAGGGACCTGAGCACTCATCCGGACGTGTGGAGCGTTTCCTACAATCGGCTGCAGGAAACAATATCAGGGTCGCGAACTGCACCACTCCCGCTAACTACTTCCATCTGCTAAGACGACAGGCAAAGTCGTTGTCGATAGATCCTCGGCCGCTCATCGTGATGACACCTAAGAGTCTTCTTCGTCATCCAAAGGCTGTATCACATGCATCCAGCCTCACGACGGGAGCATTCCAACCCGTACTGGATGACATGCGAACAGACATCGATAAGGGGTCGATCAAGCGTATTGTCATGTCAAGTGGCAAGATTATTGTGGACTTGCTGGCAAGCCCATCCCTAAACCCGATGACCACCGCATTGCTTCGCTTGGAAGAGATTCATCCATTCCCGGTGGACGACATCACACGGCTCATCGCAACGTATCCCAACGCAACAGAGTTTCTCTTTGTACAAGAGGAACCTCTGAACATGGGAACGGCAAGCTATGTCATTCCGAAATTACAAGAGCTGTTGCCTTCCAATCTTGCGCTGCGCGTCGTTGGCCGTCCGCTGGAAGCAAGTCCTGCTGAAGGAAGCATCGACATGCATAATGCGATGCAGGCGCACATTGTTCACTCAGCACTTTCCTAAAGGATTCATGGATTAACATCCAAAGGAGTTTGTTATGTCAGTCGAAATCATCGTACCCAACATGGGTGAATCTGTTGTAGAAGCCACCGTTGCTCAGTGGATCAAGAAGGTTGGAGATGCGGTCAAGGCTGGGGATGATCTGGTTGAACTTGAAACCGATAAGGTGAATCAAGTGCTGCAAGCAGAAGCAGATGGTGTACTCGCATCAGTTGCATTCAATGAGGGTGACACGGTCACCGTCGGCGCAGTGCTCGGAACGATTTCCGGTTCTGGAGCCACAGCCGCTCCTGCTGCACCAGCGCAAACAACAGTGACAGAAGCCTCCTCCAAGGAATCATCCGAACAGGTCTCCAAGGGCGGTGTCACTCCCGTGGCCGAAGCGATGGCTAATGCCAATGCCGTTGACCTAAGTAAGGTTGCGGCAACCGGTCCTGCTGGTAAGGTTGGCAAGACTGATGTTGCATCGGCGATTTCCGGTGGCGTTGAAAACACAACGTGGTCTCCAAAAAAACCTGCCGCACCGGCAAAGCCTGCTGCTGCAGCACCTGTGTCAACGTCTACATCCGCTAAACCGGAAGAACGTGTACGCATGTCGCGTCGCCGCCAGACGATTGCTGCGAACCTGAAAACAGCCCAAAACACAGCAGCAATGCTGACAACGTTCAACGAGGTAGACATGTCTGCCGTCATGAACCTCCGGAAGCGCACAAAGGATTCCTTTATAGCGACCCATGGTGTTGGCCTTGGCTTTATGTCCTTCTTCACAAAGGCAGTCGTCGGAGCGCTCAAGCAGTTCCCTGCTGTCAACGCCGAGCTGCAAGGTGATGAGCTGGTCTACAAGCGATACTTCGATATTGGAATCGCGGTTGGTGTGGAAGATGGCCTCGTCGTTCCAGTTATTCGGGATGCAGATAAGTTAAACTTTGCCGGCATCGAATCTACTATAAAGGGTCTTGCTGAAAAGGCAAAGAAGAATGCGCTTGGCATCGGTGACATGACGGGAGGAACATTTACGATCACCAATGGTGGCGTTTACGGTTCGCTGATGTCGACACCTATCCTGAACTATCCTCAGGTAGGTATCCTTGGGCTCCACAGTATCAAGGAGCGTCCTGTCGTGGTGGATGGTCAGATTGTCATCCGTCCAATGATGTACATCGCGCTTTCCTATGACCACCGTGTAATCGATGGCGGGACTGCGGTGAGGTTCCTGGTGAAGGTCAAGGACCTTATCGAGAACCCAGATGGCCTTCTCCTCGAGCTCTAAACAACGCAAGAAGCCCTGCCAGTTGGCAGGGCTTCTTCTTTATTCACGGCACGCATCTTCAGCTTAGCAAACAGTTAGAAACGTTGCCGACATACTTGGCACGTAGAGTCGAATGTATGCATTTCCATCGGACTGAATGGATGCGTAAACCATATCCTCATCAAGCCTTGCGTAACCAGCATACCTACGATTTTCTGTCGAAAGAATGACGCGATAATCGCCATTCACGGGAACCGGTATCCAGACATCCTCATAAGAAGCATCTGGGTTGGTATTCGTTACCAGAACGATTCCATCACGATGAAATGCCGCAAGCCTGCGCCCATCGTCCAAGAGTGGCGCGGTCATGTACGACTGAGTCCAGCTTCCCCAGACGCGCTCACAATGCATCAAGTCGCCATCAAATGCAGCCAGTTTCTGATACATCAGTGAATCATCTGATGCCAAATGCCATTTACGATAGGCGTATTCAAAGCAATCGCTGTTATCTGGCGTCGGAAACTCCACCCAGTCCGGATGACCAAATTCATTGCCGATAAAGGACATCCACGCCTCACCTCCAAGGAGGACGACAATGGACTTGGCTACATTAACAACCGACATCGCCAAATGAACGTCATGACTCTCTGCACTTACATGCATCTCCGAGTACATTTTAGGGCCTAGTAGCCTGAATATGAGCGACTGTCCGCCAACAATCGCCTGATCATGAGACTCTATGTAGCCAACATGTTTTTCATCAAAGCGACGGGAAACCAATGCATGCCATAGTTCAGATGGGATGATTCCCTTGTCCATAACAGACTTGGCCGCCAATTCGAAGAAGTCTGGCAGTCCCATCTGCAGGCGATAGTCAAATCCAACACCGCCCTCTTCAGCGGACCGTGCCACCCCTGGGAATCCACTGACATCCTCGGCGATGAGGATAGCATCCGGATTAAGCTTATGGACAAGGTGACATAGAAGCACAAGATACTTCAGGCCAAACTGATTGAGGTTGTTTCCGTAATAGTCATCCTCTGTAAAGGACCGATGCCCAATACCGTGATCGTGATAGAGAATAGACGTAACACCATCAACCCGGAATCCATCGATTCCATACTCTTCCATCCAGTACCGGGCATTTGAAAGTAAGTACGAAATCGTAAATGGACTCTGGTAATCGTAGACGAGAGAATCCCAAGCAGGATGAATTGCGTTATCGCCACGGAGAAACAGATAACCCTCTTGACCATCGAACTCCCCAAGGCCCTCAGCCAGGTTTTTGACGGCGTGCGCATGAACGAGATCGATAATCACAATGAGACCAAGTTCATGGCATTTATCAACCAAATACTTGAAGTCCTGACGGGTTCCAAACCTACTGCAGATTCCGTAGGGATTGCTTACATGGTAACCAAATGAGCCATAGTAAGGATGCTCGTGGACTGCCATCAATTGAACGGCTGTGTACCCGGCGGCTTTAACCCTATGAATTACCGATTCTGCGACTTCCAAGTACGTGCCAATTCTTGGTGCGGCGGCAGCAAGCCCAATGTGCAGCTCATAGATTTTTAGTGGTTGATGTTGAGCATTTGACTTTGTCGGTGGACTAAGGTCATCAAAATCAAAGATCGCAGCAAAGTCACCATCTGGTGATTGCTGAGCGAACCGACACGTTGATGGAATCCGATCACGTGACCCGTTATAGCCGGCAATGTGAAGTTTATAGCGACTTCCAGGGACAATACGGATGCGATCAATAGAGATTTCCCACTCAGTTTCGGAGATGCGGTGTAATGGATCCCTGCCCCGGTCCCAATGATTAAAGTCACCAATGATCGATAAAAAATATGCATTTGGAGCGTGTTCTCTGATCAAAATCTGATCATTTTCCACGAATGTACCAATTCGATGATGCCAGCCTACATCTATAGATTCATTGCCTAGAGCCTCTACAAGCATCCCGTTTGTAGCTGTGATTGGTTCGGGATCCGGCGCGCCAGGATTAGTCATTGACAGCGGCCTGAGGAATCTGCATTGGGTTTATCTTTAGTCCGTAAACATGCGCAATCAGTTGTCGCGCAATGGGCGCAGCGTGAGATCCACCATGGAGATGTTTACCATCTGCATCCAACCATACCGCAAACGCGATTCGAGGCGACTCACCTTGTTTCTGCGCGTACCCTGCGAACCAGGCATGTGTCGGGCTCCGTTTACCTCTAGACTCCGCACTTCCAGTCTTGCCAAACACATCGATTCCCGGAAGGCGACATACCTGCCCGGTGCCTCGACTATTGGTCACAACACCATGCATCGCCTGTTGTACAAGGTTACGTGTACGGTCAGACCAGCCAACTGTACCAACAACCTTTCCAAGTCCAGAGGGCTGTGTTACGGGAGCTGATCCCGGTTCAGCGGGTTCTATATGATCAAGGAGATGCGGGACAATTCGATTTCCATTATTGGCAACAGTTGCTGCAAGAGACGCCATCTGGAGTGGCGTTGTCAGCATCGCACCCTGTCCAATGGCCATGTTTGCAGAGTCACCACTAAACCAGCCTTCGTAATGCTTCTTGTAGTGACGATAAATAGCTTCTTGTGACTTTGGTCCATCGATGTTTCCATCCAGCTCACTCGTCAGATCAATGCCGGTGTCTTCACCCATACCAAAGCGGCGTGACCACTTTGCAAGGTCTTCCTGACCGACCCAGATACCTAACTGACCAAAGTATGCATTACAAGAAACGGCAAACGCATCCATCATGGTTACGTATCCATGGTTGCCAGTGCATCCAAGAAAGGACCGCTTTCCAATCCGCAATCCCCCATCACATCGGACAGCAGTACCCGGGGTAACTTTTCCTGATTCCAAAGCCGCTGTGAGGGTAATAATTTTCATCACAGACCCGGGCGGTAGCTGCGCCTGTGTCGCCTCATTTGTTGCATATGGCTTGATATTGGAATTGTAAATGTACTTAGGCATCGGACGTACATTCCAAAGGTTGAGATCATATGTTGGGCTCGATACAAAGGCCAGAACTTTTCCCGTTGAAGGCTCGATGGCTACGACAGCCCCCTTACGCTTTCCGAGAGATTGAGTGGCAATACGCTGAAGATTCGTATCGATAGCCAACACCAACCTGCTCCCAGGCTGCGGAGGAATCACATTGACAGTTCGTCGTTGTCCATTGGTGCGATCTGTCGCGAATTCTTCATCCCCAGGAATACCAGCCAAGTACTTGTCATAGAAGCGCTCGATGCCTTCGCGGCCGATGAAATCACTCGCCTTGTAACGTAGCCGAATATCCGTATTCTTTAGGTCCTGCTCAGAGACAGGGCTTGTATAGCCAAGGATTGATGTGAAATGTTTGCCGTTAGGATAGCGTCGCATTGGGACGACCTGGACGATAACGCCAGGCATTGTGTCGATGTTTTCGAGGACCCGCGTCGCGATGCGCTGTGAAACGCTCTGCAATATTGGGACTGGTTCATATTTTGGCCCATTGGAGACGGCAGCATAATTGTCCTCAATGCGTTTTTGATCCAGCTCACAGGCACGAGCCAGACGCTTCCAAACCATTGGTAATGTCGTCGGACCAGATGGTGTTTGCTCAGGCTTTTTCTTAGGCAGCCAACCGGGAACGATTGAGATCACATACTTGCTGGTTGTTGTCGCGAGTAGGTTGTGTTTCGAATCCGTAATCTCACCACGTGGAGGCGTAGATCGAGCGTGCTTCAGTGTGTTTGAAATAGCATTTTCAATATGCTTGTCATAATCAAAAAACTGAAGATGCCATAGCTTTACAACAAGTGCGACGAAACCAAAAACGAATAACGAGGCAAGTACAACCAATCTAGGGATAAGAGCATTGGAAATTTCTGACGTTCCAACCGTATTTACATTTACGCCTTGGGAAAACCGAATCCCATTCGCAAATACGTTTCTTGCAGTCCGAAATCGGCTGTTAGTTGGGCCGTTCATCCGGCTGTGCTCCATGTTGATTGCATGTTCGCTTGGGTGCCTTCGACTTAGGCATCAGCTGGCGTACAACTTCCACACAATAGTCATTTGCCCGCAGATTACTGTCACTGCAGATCAGCACTTCCACTTCAGGATCAGGCTTGACCTCGGGTTTCTTTATACGTACTGTGGTCGGCGATGGAATGGTTGGTTGTGGCGTCTCAATCGGCTTTGGCTCATCAATGCTTTCTGGTACAACAGGCGGTATTGAGTCGACATCCGGTTGTTCCAGAGGCGCGGCGGAGTTAAGACCTGCATCTTCAGGTGCTGTATCGACCTTCACTTCCGTTGGCACGGGTTCAACAACGCCAGTGACTGGAGTTTGCTTCGGTGAATCAACCTTGACGTCACTCTCATCGGATTCCAGTGGCAATGCTGCAATCCGGTCGAGCTCAGACAGAATCGTTGGTGCATCGCGCATAATCGTTGCCCAAACAGGAGCACAAACACGACCACCAGTAATGCCTTCCATTGGCAGATAGCGAACAACCTCTTTGTTGTTGACTGTGACCCGTTTGACACCGCACATGTAGACCGTAGTGACTAACTTAGGTGTATAGCCTACAAACCAAGCATCCCGGTTGTCACTTGTCGTACCAGTCTTTCCCCGTGCGCCTTCGACCTCGTGAATACCGCGAGCACCGGCGGCGCTTCCATAATCAATGACCGCCTTCAGACATTCATCCACAAAACGTACCGCCGCGGCTGAAAGGGCGTTCCGAGTCGCTTCAATGCCGTCTACGGGAATGGAATCTCCATCACCATCAATGATTCCGACAATTGCAACGGGTTTGTGTGCGGTACCTGCATTGGCAAAGGTGCAGTACGCGGTGGTCAGCTCCAATGGACTCACAGCCGCGGTACCCAGCGCCAATGTGAGGTCTCTGTTCATCGGAACATCAAGACCTGCGCGCTTTGCAGTTGCAATAACATTGTTTATTCCAACTTCCTTTGCAACTTTAACGGCAATCGTGTTCTTACTTGATGCGACTGCGCTTCGGATGGAAATACGGCCATAAGAATATCGGCCACCATAGTTTTTAGGTGTCCAATCGCCGTAGGTTGTCGGTCCATCAAACCGCGAGGAATCCGGCGTTAATCCAAGTTTGTTATCGCCAAAGGCTGCTGCGTACACAAACGGCTTAAAGGTTGAGCCACATTGGCTTCGACCTGTTGCATAGTTGAAGTTCGTTCGCGTGTAATCTGTGCTCCCAACCATCGCACGAACATAGCCATTCGTAGGATCCATCGCTACAACAGCGCCCTCAGTTACGCCGCTGTCAAGGCCATTTTGTAGGCCTTCCTTCAACGCCTCAACAGATTTGCGCTGGAGCTCAAGACTCAGCGTTGTATAAACCTTGAGTCCACCCCGATAGATGCGTTCGCTTCCATACGTCTTGACAAGCTTTCGCAAGACCCAGTTCGTAAAGTGCGGCGCTCGAAACTGCGTTCGAATTTTGGGAGCATCGGCCATGATGTCCGGTACTTCCATCACTGCAGCCTGATAGCCATCCGATGTTACGTGACCCAGATCTCGCATTTTCGCGAGGACAACATTGCGCCGGCTAACGGCGGCTTTCGGATTCCGGAATGGATTCGTGTACGCAGGACGCTGCGGAAGACCGGCGATATACGCACATTCCGAAACAGAGAGCTCACTCAGTGGCTTTCCGAAGTAATACTTGGCGGCCGCAGCGACACCGTAGATGTTTCCACCATAATTGACTTCGTTTAGATAACGCTCAAGGATGGTGTCTTTCGAGAGTGTTTTTTCAATCTGAACTGCCAGAACCATACCTTGTAACTTGCGATCAATCGTCTTCTTGCGTGTCAGCAACCGATTGATGGCGAGCTGCTGAGTCAAGGTTGATGCACCCTCACTCAGCTTCCATTTCAGTACATTCCGATAGGCAGCACGAGCCAACGAACGAAAGTCAACACCGTTGTGTTCGTAAAATCGCTCATCTTCGATGTCAATCGTAGCCTGCTTGAGGTTCGCAGGAATTTCACTCAATTTGACATTGATTTGATAGCGATTCGATACAGTCCCGAGCTCAAGATGCTTTCCGTTCTCAGGATTGATGTCCGCAGCATAGATTGTCGTCACACCGCTGGGTGTTTCGTTCGTTAGGTCAGCTGCGGAGTTCGCCTGTAACCCTCGGACAGCCCGTAAAACGTAATATCCTGAAACCACCACACCAATTGTAAGAAGCACGACGATAACAGTAAAGACACGCATGACGCCTGTAAAACGGGAAATACCCGCTGAAGCATCCTTTCGTCGTCGTCTTCCCATTTTCTAGAAACCAGATTTCAGATATGTACGCCGTGCAATATCATTCCCGGCATCCGCTCGCTTCGGGTTATAGCGCCAAACACCCGTGCCAGGTTTTTGCGCAAAACAGTCATTCGTACTCAAAATACTGGCTAGCTTATGGACACTTGTCCTGCGAATATACCGTAGCTCACGAAGAGCACGCTCAAATGTGACACCCTTTGGGTGGTCATCCAAAATCTGGGTAAGGATTACAACGGTCGGGTTGTCTGCCTCGGAATCCTTGTAGACATTCAGCTCAACACGCCGTTCATCTGAAAGCGCATATTCACCATCGGCGAGTGGCGTAAAGTCTATAGAAAAGTCGCTGACAGCATCGAGCTTTGTCACTGTACACATGTAATCACGCTGGGATGCTTCATCAACGAAGAGCTGCTTCAGACCAACCAAGCAGCGGACTCCCTGTTTATTAATGATGGAACATGCATAGCTAACTCCGTTCACACGAACGGTAACGGGTGCATATTCGACATCCCATGGGATGAGATCCCCGTTGATGCGACACATCGGAATCAGCCCCAACAAAACATGGTCCTTGTACAGTGGGAATGAGTATACATTTGACACACTCGGTCCCGTATACACAGAGCTGTCGTCAAGAACATCCTGATTATCTGGATTCAGGACATCACTTTTCAGCGTTCCAATATACGAATCAGGCGATACGAGATCCTCAACCTGTTCACCATCCTCAGAAATGAACTCAACCCGAGGACACTTGAATACTGCCACGATAGGATCGATGTCTACATCTGGAATGGTATCCGTTAGAAGAAATCGCCCAAATCCCACCGACGACACACCATCCGTCGCGGCTACGATAGCAGTGTATTCGGATAGGAGTTCGTCAGGAATTCCGTAATTTCCAAGTGTGATGCATGTTCGACGAGTGGTTAGATTATATAGAATCGTCTCCACTAACGCGGCATCAATAACAACTGTCTTGACAGGTTCAACATGTTTGGTCACGTCATTCGATGCGTTTACACGGTGCGTGGCGACCACGACATCTGCCGTCGGAACCAGGTCAGATACTAAGGAACGATATTCGGCTTCAATACTTGACAGGACCCAGCGTCCTCCCTTTGCACCACTGTGCCAAAGTAGTCTCTCATCGCACATCAGCTGCACCAAGTCTTTGGCACACTCTTGACGTTTGTTTAAGGTCCAGAACGCGACGGCTAGGGTTTTATGTCGCACAGGCTTGTTTTGAATTGCACGCAGTAAAGAGACAGCAAAATCCTGAATAGTCGCAAAGGTTGCTGAGCCAGCTTTAGCAAGTAACGCGGCAAGCAGATCTGCCTTAACGCCATTTTCAAGGAGGATGTCTTCCTGATCATCATGGGCAAACATCGGCAGCCAGTCATTCATAAGAATGCGTGAGTCAACAAGTGTCAGCCCACTCCGAGTGCTTGCGGCGGATGCCTTTATGGATGATGCAATCGAGGCAGACGTTTTGCCGAGATGAACAGTTAGTAACTCAGCAAGTTCATCGATATGTACCGGGCATCCAACGGCCCGGACGACGTCGTTGCACCAACGGTCAAGGGTCCTGGTAACTGAATCAGAACACACCGTCAGATCAAGATCACCATCCACAACGGTCAAGCGATCCGTTGTTTGTACAGCTGCAAGCAGCGTGTTTACAGGAATACCAATCGCCGATGCGACATCTTCTACCGGACATCGTCCGAGTTTGATGACACTCAATCCTGCCTGATCAACGACCCATGCTTGCGCGCGCTCAAGTAAGGTTTCCTTGCCGGCTGACATCTTCGATGCCTTATTAACGGATTCAGCCACGGTTACGACCTCATTTCAGCAAACACATCGTAGGGACCAGCATCGGTGATTTCCCCGGTAATAAATGTCCCGGGAACGGACTTGAAATTTCTAACACAAACCGAGCCATCTATTTCAGGAGCATCACGCCAGGATCTCCCAATCGAATCATTTCCGACAATCTTTTCGACAAGGATGTCGATTGAACGGCCTAGCAGCTGTTGATTAATGTCAGTGCTGATACTTTGCTGAAGAGCGAGGAGTTCCCGTCGGCGGGTGTTTGCGATTCGCTTCGGTACGATTGGCTTCATCTCCGCCCCAGGCGTTCCATCTTCAGGGGAGTATGTAAAAACACCTAAGCGGTCAAACTTCATCGCTGAGACAAACTGCATCAGATTTTGAAAAGCGATATCGTCCTCTCCCGGGAACCCGAGGAGAAACGTTGTCCGGATACTGATGTCCGGCATCAGGGTTCGCATCCGGTCGAAAAGCCTCTCGTACTGTCCGACAGAACCGCCGCGCTTCATCAATCCAAGCATTCGATCATCCCCATGCTGAAGCGGAATATCCATGTATTTGACGATGTTTTCCGTATCAGCCATGGTCTTAAGCAACCGATCGTTGACCATGGTTGGGTAGCAATACAGCAACCTGACCCACTTCAATCCCGGAACCGCCCCCAGCCTTTCCAGAAGACGTGGCAACGCTAGCTCCTTGTACAAATCCATGCCATAGGCTGTCGTATCCTGAGCGATAAGGTTTATTTCGACGACACCTCGGTCTACGAGCACCTTTACTTCATCAATGATTTCTTCGATCGGCTTTGACCGATGTTTTCCACGGAACGATGGAATAGCACAGAAAGTACAGCGGTGGTCGCAGCCCTCCGACACTTTCACATATGCAGACCACTTGTCACCGCCACGCACTGTCCGGGCTGGCATCAGAGGATATTTGCCTTCAATAGGGTCCAGCTGAACGGGCATGCTGGTCGCCATCGGCAACATCGTCTTGGACTGCTGGCGGATTGACTGAGGTCCAAACACCGCATCCACAATTCGGTTTCCACTCTGGATGCCCAAAATCGCATCTACTTCGGGAATCTCCATGGCTAAGTCATTCCCGTAGCGCTGCGCTAAACAGCCGGTAACAATGACCTTCCCTACTTCGCCCCGTCCCTTTCGCGCTACCGCATCAAGGATTGCATTAATGGACTCTTCACGGGCCGACTCGATGAATGCGCAGGTGTTAATGACAAGAATGTCTGTGTCCAGTTCACTATCAACAAACTCTACCTGCCCAGTGGCATCCAGAGCTCCGAGCATTTCCTCGGTATCAACAAGGTTTTTCGGGCAACCCAAACTCACAACCCCTACAGACGATTTCTTCATAAAGACCTTTTCGTATCGGCATTCCAAGTTTCGTTGTAAGCCACCAGATGTTTCAGTATACTTTGCAGCCTGCTCTGATGCCTACTGACACCCCATCGCGATTGCAGCGCTTAACAGTTACATGTGGGTAAACGGACGAATTCAGAATCGGTTAATCCATCAACCATTTTCGTGTCATGATCTGCCCCATAACCACGAGCGGAACCAATGCAATCACTTGTAACAGAGGGTTACTCAGCAAAATCGCAGCGAGAATCCCAAAGACAAACTCACGTATTCCGAACTTGGATGTGATGAGTTTTACATGGGAAGCAAAGTTCAAGCCCCGATGCACAGCTGCGGGTGTCGTTACCAAGACCAGTGCTGAAACCACAGAAGCGGCACCACTGATCAACAATCCCGCGACCGGAATCATCGCAGCCACAACAAAGGCGACCGCGTGCAGTAGCACCAAACAAGTGGTTCGAACGACAGAATCAAGCCATTGCTGGCCGACAGACATCGATTTGTGATCGCCAGTATGCAGCAGGGTATCAATTTTGGATGCAAGCGGATCAAAAAGTAAGCCAAGCACCATGCTCAGTATCAGATTGAACAGAATTGGAAAACAAAGTACCCATGCAACAATCGCAACATACCGACCGACCACATCCCATTCCCCAGCAAGCTCTTTCCAATAGGGAGTAACCAACAACCACACGGTCGTCCCAAGGAGCACATAGGCAAAAAATGACACGACAACAGGAATGATGTACACGGAAACCGGCACCTGACGAAGCAGTGCCAAGACATCCATCATCGAGTAACCGGTGTTGCGCTTAGCCATGAGTGGCATACGAAAGGTCAGACCCAGTTATCCACTTATACGCATCCAGATACTTTGCACGTGTCTGCTGAATAACATCTGGTGGAAGTGTTGGCGCCGGGTACTGCTTGTTCCAACCATCTACAGATTCTAGATAGTCTCTTACGAATTGTTTATCGAACGATGGGGGCGATATTCCGATTTGATATTGATCACGGAGCCAATATCGGGATGAATCGGGAGTCAATGCTTCATCGATTAGAAGAAGATGACCATCTGGATGAACACCAAACTCAAACTTGGTGTCAGCGAGGATGAGGCCCAATGGGTCAACGGTTTCAGCAGCAAAGGCATAAATGTCTAATGCGGCTGCTTCAACGGCAGCAGCAAATCCACTTGAATGGCTTACCGCTTCTTCAATCGTCAACGGAAGATCGTGTCCCTCGGTTTCCTTTGAGCTTGGCGTATAGATCGGATTCGGCAAACGCTCTGACTCCGACAGCCCTATTGGCAGCTGGTGTCCCCACAGGTGTCCAGGAGTCTTTGTATATTGCTTCCAACCACTGCCTGACAAGTAGCCACGAACCACGGCTTCAACAGCAAGCGGCTTTGTACGCTGACAGAGCATCACACGCCCATTCAGGCAGTCATCCCAGACTCCGCCTGCAGCCTCAACCGCCCGTTGAATATCGCCATCGTCAGCACTGATCAAGTGATTCTGAATAATATGTGATGTCTTCTGGAACCAGAACGCAGCAAGCTGTGTCAGGACCTGTCCTTTGTTTGGGATGGGCTCCGTCATTACAACATCAAAAGCAGAAATACGATCACTTGCAACCAACAACAATTGCTCATCGTTTATTGCATAAATGTCGCGGACTTTCCCTTGACCAATGTGTTTCAGTCCATCTATCCGTGCTTGTGATGACATATCAACGCCCCAAAACCTTTCCGTATACATCCGACGCGGTCACAGGTCCGTAGTCCCTGCTGTCCTCACTTTGGTCGAGGTTATCTCCCATGACATAGATTCCATTGGGCCGGTTTAGATCACAATTCTCATTGTCAGCAGGGAAAAGCTCAGTTGCAGCAAAAGTACCAAACTTTGTCCTGATAGATGCGGGCCAAGTGGCAGTGCCAGCCTTGTTCTGGATGAAGACGATGCGCTTGATCACTGCATTTCCATCTGTCCGCGCATTACCTGGCTTCAACACAATGATGTCCCCAACGCCTAACGATGGAAACCACTTGTACTTCCGCATCACCATTAGCGATTCGCCACTTTTCAATGTCGGATTCATCGACTCGCCGTCGACCACGACCGTTCCAAACAAGCGCCACGCAATCGTTGCTAACAAGAGAAGAAGAACAATCAGCAAGTAGGAAATCTGCTGACGCTTTGATAATCCGGAGATTTGCAATCCAGACACTACTTCCTCATCTTTGGGACTGCTTATGCCTCGACCCGGATCCAGTTATGAACTCCGGTAACAACCGGCAAGCGCTCAGCTACATCGACAGCGCCTCGAAAACTCTCTTCAAGACATTTGTGTGTGATGAGAACAATTTCAGCTTCGTCTTTGTTATTCGCACGTTGGATGACAGATTCAATAGAAACATCGAAGTCACCAAAGACATTCGAAACCTGTGAAAGAACCTTTGGAAGATCTTTCGCCGTCATCCTGACGTAGAACTTGGACTTGACAAGCTCCCTAGGCAACATTCTCAAATTTGCGTTGGCTGGTCGATGCACTCTGCCTGTAGACCCACTGACCAGGTTTCTTGACACTGCAATCAGGTCTCCAACAACAGCACTGCCCGTTGGTAATGAGCCAGCGCCTCTCCCATAAAACATTGTGTCACCAACGCCATCTCCACGAACGAGAACGGCATTATACGCACCATTCACCGATGCAAGAGGATGGTCTTTATGCAAAAGCGCCGGGTGAACACGCACGTGCATCGTGCCCTGATCCTCCCATTGCTCTGCAACAGCGACGAGCTTGATGACATGATCAAGATCTTTGGCAACAGCGATGTCACGTGCGGTGATCGTACGAATACCCTCGCTGATGACCGAGCTTTCATCTACCGGAGTCCCAAAGCCAATACTTGCAAGAATAGCGATCTTATAGCGCGCATCGTGGGCATCCACATCCGCAGTTGGGTCCGCTTCCGCATAACCTAATGCCTGCGCCTCACGCAGGACATCATCAAAACTAGCACCTTCATCCGCCATTTTTGACAGAATAAAGTTAGTCGTGCCGTTGACAATCCCCATGACTGCCTGGATACGATTTGCGGCCAGCGATTCACCCATCGCAGCGATGATTGGAATACCGCCAGCAACACTGCCTTCGGCATAAAAATCGAGCTTGTTGTCCTGTGCAATTTGGACCAATGCATGGCCGTGTTTGGCCATCAGCTCTTTGTTTGCTGTAACAACCTGTTTCTTCGCTGCAAATGCGGCTTCAATCCACGCCTTTGCTGGATCGACACCACCAACGAGCTCAGCAATGATGTCAATATCCGGGTCGGAGATCACATCATCGACATTCGTCGTAAACAGTTCAGCAGGTATCGATACTTCACGAATCTTGGATAAGTCACGTACAGCGATTTTGCGCACGACAAGCTTCGCACCAACCCGGGATGCAATAAGGTCTGCATTATTGGTGAGCAATGCTGCTGTACCTGAACCAACAATGCCGCAGCCAATCAGCCCAATCCCAATTTCGCGCACTTAGGCCTCCTCGATCACGACAAGGCTGTCCCCTGAATGTACAAGCTTTCCGTTCTCTGCCGGTATTGCAACAATGACTCCAGCAACTTCAGAAATCACTTCTGAAAACACCTTCATCGCCTCGATTGTTCCAATTGGATCGCCAATGGCAACGTGATCGCCGATCTCTACAAATGCAGGCTCCCCGGGGCTTGGTGAGCGGTAGTAAACACCCATAATGGGCGCACGGACCGGCGTTCCGGAGATTTTCTTTTCTGTTCCGACAGCTGCAAGAGGAGACTGGCGGACGCTTCCTGTGACGACAACAGGCGACTGGTCAGAAACAACACGAACCGTAGTCGATCCGGATGTATATTCAATCAATTCCAGGCCATATCGGGCCGAAATTTCCCCTAGTCGGGTAACAACAATAGGGTCTACAGGTAAATCAGACACGCAAAAATGGTATCACGTCTGCGCAGTTGAACCATGTACAACGCATACAACTGAACTAGGAACTAGTCTACGCCCGTGCAACCAGGTACCAAGTCCATCCCATCAGGCAAAACCGCCATTTCAATCATTCTTATCTTTGCAATCGTGAAGATGTTCATTGCGAGTGGCCAGCAGTTGTCATTTGATGAGGCTTACTACTGGACGTGGTCAAACCATTTAGATTATTGGTACTACGATCAGGGACCGATGATTGCCTGGCTGCTACGGTTGTTCACGCTGGTTTCTTCATCTGTGATAACCGTCAAGTTGGTTGCAATATTCTGTTCGTCCGTCTTTCTGTATTTTGGACATCGCTTGATGACCGAAATTGCAGACGAGCAGGCCGGGAACTATTGGCTTGCGATTATCCTGTCCACGCCGCTGTATTTGGTCGGAGGAGCGATTTCTACTTACGATGCTCCGATGCTGATGTTTTGGAGTGCTGCGTGTTACTTCGGATATGGAGCAGTGCGCACTGGTCGACCCGCGCTTTGGCTGATTGCGGGAATATTGTCTGCACTCGGTGTGCTAAGTAAGCTTCCAACACTCGCCCTACCCGTTGGCATATTCCTAACGTGTCTAACATCCCCCGATGGACGCAAGCGCCTCGCGAGCCCCTATCCATGGATGGCGGGTGCCATTGCATTGCTTCCGCTCCTTGCGCTGAAGCTATGGGATGACAATCACGGCAACCTGTTCACACTACACTCAGCATCCCTGTCAAACCGCCATACGGATGCCCCAATCGGACGCTGGACAGGTGATCTAATCGCTGGTCAGCTCCTGATCATCGGCCCAACTATGCTCATTGGGTCCATCTTTGCCCTAACACGTCGTCGCTCACTTGAAGGAGACATCCCGCGCCGTTACGTCCGGATGCTGGCAGTTCCACTGATCACCGTTTGTCTCATCCTGAGTACCAAGTCCAAGCTCGAAGTCAACTGGCCTATCGCAGCGTACTTTACAGGTCTGATGCCCCTCGCGATTTATCTCCGTCATTCAGCCAAGTCCCGCGTCCTAATTCCCATTCTCATAATCCCGGGATTGATTGTTTCACTCTTCGCCACATTCCCGAATACATTGAGCCTAGTTGGCATCCGGATAAAGCCATCCCTTGCCGTCAAACTTTACGAACCCTACGGATGGGATGTTGTGAAGAAACGACTCGAAAACCCTGCCGCCGATGTCATCAAGCGTGGTGGATTTGTGGCATCAACAAACTACCGGATGACAGCGATGACCGCTTGGCTGTTGGGTAATCCCAACAACGTTGAATGCCTGTTTGCACACACACGCAACAATCAGTTTGTCCTCGGTTCTAAGCTTGATTCCCGCCAAGGTCAGGATGCTCTTGTCGTCATTGATGCCGTAGACCAAAAGGACATGGAATATCTTCGACCGTATTTCAGCTCTGTAACAGAAATTTCCGATCCCATCGTAATAACATCCCCGGCCGTGGATGGGCCGATCCGGACAATTCATCTCTATGAATGTAAGAACTTCCACGGCTATAAGATTAAGAACGAGGCTGTTGGGTTTTAGTTATCCGGACCAAAGCGTCGGTTAGAATGCGTACATGAACAAGCGCATTTCATCTGTATCGGTTGTCGCAACGATCGGACTCGCAGCGGTTTCAACATCATTTGTCGCAGCTCATAAGCAGGCCAATGATACGGCCACCCTACTTGTAACCGGCCAACAGATTACACCGGCGGGTCAATCCATTCGTGCTGGTAGCTTCCCGACATCCCTTGAGATTACTCCCGATGGCCGCTATGTCATATCAACGTCCCTCGGTAATCGCTCACAGCTACAGGTGATGCGAGCCGATACAGGACAGCTGGTACACGTTCGTGACTACAATCTGATAAAAGCACCTAACAGCAATAAAAAG
>CAIWTR010000050.1 GCA_903915615.1 uncultured Armatimonadota bacterium | reverse complement strand
GAGCGTATCGATGCCGACCAGTTCCTCTCCGATGGTGTTGGTGGGCGACGACGTAACACTCGGTTTGGTTTACGCTTACGGGATGCAGCCGGGGCAGATGACCTTTCCTACTACGTGCCGGTCGCAGCGAGCGCAGGCTACATCAACCATGGCCGTACAGGCTCATCGGATGTGTCTGCAAATCAACGTAACCTTCGCATCGTCAACCGCTCACTAATGGGCTCCCTGAGCAATGTACGCGCAGAAGTTCTAGATGACCTTATCTGGCGATGGTGGCCGTCAAACTTGCCGAATGCTGATTCGGGAACGGACAATGTCCGCCGGACGCCAATCGGAATGGGTGTGGATGGACGTATCAATCCATTGCCTTGGGAAACAGTCGTGACTGAGGCCCAGCCATGGAAGCGCAAGGCGCTGACTGCGGCAACGGGTTCCATCATGGCACTCGGAAACCTCAGCCCTGACTACACAGACATCAGTGCAGCATCCGCATCGAATCAAGGCCGACAGGCTGTGTCGATTGTGATCAACGGCACCGATGCGGTCACCGGTGGAGCATCCGTATTTGCTGGTGGTCAAGATCTTGTGACAAACACAAACCCTGGCTACGTGACAAACCCATTGGGAGCTGCTGCTAGTGCATCGGCTGCCATCAATGTCAAGGTGCCGCGGTACCAGCCAGCCAACTTGGTTGCGATGCATTCGTTGACATCAACGTATGAGTTGCCAAGCAGCATTGATGGGGCAACGATTACGACGGCAGATGGTCGTGTCCAGCTTCCACGTGGACTTGCCAACCGTGAACTACGTAAGTGGACCGGTGGTAGCTTCAATGGTGAGAAGGCAATCACGCCGTTCGGTTACACAAGTCGTGTCCGAATGTATGTGGATGCGAATGGTAACGGAATCTGGGATGCGCAGAGTGGCGAAGAGCCATACCGCATCGTCGAAGTCTGGATGGGCGTTCCTGTCGACATGGGGCTGCGTGCAGCTGAAACACCTGTCGATCTTGGTGGGCTGCCTGGCGGTTTCGGCATCCAAAATGGTGTTCTTGGCTACGGTGGGACGATTCTAAGCGGTGAGCAAGCAGGCTTTGCGCCTCCGCCACTTCGTGCACCATACGCACCGTTCTTCCGTCCGGTAACGATTCAGAACACGGGAAATGTCAACCTTTGGAACCTCCGCGCATCACAGCGCATCGAGACGCCAGGGTCGGCAACGGCAGGTGCGGGTACAAACTACTATCTCTTCGGAATGCGTAGTGAGCTCGTTGATCCACGCTTTGGTATTCTTGCCTTCGGTGCGGATCCTAATGGCAACTTGCCACTGGCCAACCTGATGCCACAGGTTGTGACATCGCTGGATAAGACATTCGACAACGCATGGCTTCAGTGGATGCAAACCAATCCTGATCCGGTCTTCCGTGCAACGATGGACTATGACCTTGGTGGCCAAACCGTCTTCCAACGGTATTATCAACCGCTTGCGGGACGTCACACGCTCCATAAGGCGCAGCCAAATGCAGCTAACCCATCGGTGCTTGGTATTCCTGACCTTCCTGGTGCACAAAACCTGTTGCCATATGGTTACGTTGCTCCCGAAGCAGCAAAGCCGATGGTCGGAATCGCAGTTCCACACGGTACGCCGACCGGTGTGTACTCAAGCCGGTACGCAAACCGTAATGGTGCACCACCTCAGCTAGGCGTCTTCGAAGACCATGACACTGATCCGACGAGAAACTATGCAGCGGTTCCTGTTCTGCAACCAGATGGCACCATCTCGATTGCTGGCCCGACATACCGTGGCATCAATGGCGTCGACAGTAACCTCAACTTCGTCTACCCAGGCGCTCAGCCTATCTTCCCGGTAGCAGGCGAAACCGTCCTTCGTGGACGGACTGGCATCACGAATGCAGCAGGTGCAGTTGTCGGTGTTGAGTATCAGCCACACACAAACCCGTCGATGGAGCTGAAGGTAACCGTTACAGAGAGCTCGATCACTGGTCAGGTTCCTGACTTCGATCTCAGCGCTCAGGTTGCAAACGGGCAGCTGCCAGGCATTGATGTGTTCCCTATTCTGGATGCCGCCCGGCGACCAGCATCAGCCATCAGCCCTGCGACGTACCGCTCGGCCAACGGACGGATAAACGTCTACTTCTCGCGCAATGCAGATGCAAATGGAGTTGCTTTGACCGGTGTCGGTGACCCAGTAAAGCTCTTCCATTCGCATATGAACTGGAATGCAACACTGGGAACGTTCGTGGCTGCCGACTTTGGAACGCCTGTTGCTGATCCATCGCTGAACACGGGACGCTGGTTTACAGCACCTACGATTATCAATGGAACTGCTGACTTGCGGGAAAGCAATACGGCTCCGTATGTGCTCCAAACGTCACCAACGCAGACCAATGCACTCCTCGTCTGGGCGAATAGCCGTCAAG
This sequence comes from uncultured Armatimonadota bacterium, assembly GCA_903915615.1. Taxonomy (GTDB): domain Bacteria; phylum Armatimonadota; class Armatimonadia; order Armatimonadales; family Armatimonadaceae; genus CAIRTT01. Next base: position 1,366 of record CAIWTR010000050.1, on the reverse strand, counting down.
CGTCCGGAGGAGACATCCTCGACACAATCATGTATTCCCGCCTGGATGCCAATGGCGTTCCATCATCGGTGAACCCATGGTTTGTCAATGGTGATCCTGAAGTACGTCGGTTTAGTCCAAAGGTCGCCTTTGATTCTGGTACGAATACATCGATGCTTGTCTTCCACGGAGGAGTTCCTGGGAAGTGGCGGTTGATGTACTCTGGCCGGGCATCCGATGGCGCTGGTGTTCCAACCGACAACGCTCCGGATGGGGCTGGTCGTCAGCTTGGTGAACAGGTTCTGTCGCTCCCAGATTCCATCGTGAGCGCCAGCGAGCCGTTTGCTACATTCCGCCGGATGGTTCGCCATAACAATGGTGCATCACCCGTCTTGGATGTTGTCTTTACAGGAACTGTCCGTACGGATGCAAACCCTGATCTCTACATGGCCCGCTACCTAATGCTGGGAAATGGTCGACGGTCGCGACTTGCGCCGGCTGACCTTCCACAGATTACAAATGAGCTTCTTGTTCAGGAAGGTCGCGAGCTTCTCTGGAAGGCACGTCACATTGCATGGACGAGCAATCTCGAAGATCAAGCATCCCTACCAGTGGTTCGTTTGGCTAAGTCCGATGGAACATCCATCACGACAAACGCCACACGGTGGCAATACGATGCAGCAACCAAGGTTCTGTATCAGGCCATCGCGCAGCCAACCGGTGTGATGTACATCTACGCGGATGCAACCGCTGGTGTGATTCGCTTCCGTGGCGTGGGGACACCAACAAGTCGTGATCAGGTGTTTGCGTCCTATCAACCGAGGCTCTATCGCCTCACGGCAGATGATGCAGCAGACACAGGCGTAACGGTCGTCAATGATAACCGGACGCTGGCTGCAGGAACTGGTTCCTACAGTGGTATCGTTCGTCGGCCAAATACGACTAGCATGGGAGCAGGTCGGTCGTGGTTGGTATGGCAAAAGGGCGCTGAACCTGGTCGCCCTGCAACCCTGTACATGAGCACACGGCGTGTAGGCATCGATCTTCGCAGCCTGTCATTGCCAGTCGCACAACGGCTTGCTCTTGAAGAGACTGTCGGACTTGAAGCACCGACTGCACCTGGTGCATCACAGTTCCCATCTGTCGCGTCTGTTGCAGTAGCCGGCGTTGGTGCTGTGCCGTTTGACATCGATGTCCTTCGTGGCCGCATCTTTGTGGATGCAGTGTTTGAAGGTCAGTTGATAACGGTCACGTACACAGCGGCGAATGGCAATGCACTCAACAATCGGGTTGCGGTTGCGGTGCTGTCGCAAATCGAAGAGCTTGGTGGGACTGAGAGCTCAACCGGCACGGTGCCTAGCGGCCCGCAGTCGATTGGCCAGATGGT
>CAIWTR010000049.1 GCA_903915615.1 uncultured Armatimonadota bacterium | reverse complement strand
TTACGACAGCTTTACGGGTTCCGGGCGCTGCCTCGTCGCGTACATCGACTAGGAAATCCGTCCGCACCACTTCCTGAATGCCTGGGATTTGCAGCGAAAGCGCAATCTTGTACTCGCCACCGTGCGGGAAAAAGCACTCGATTCCATAATCGCCTGGGATACCTTCCGTGTGGATCTTGGGTTTCTGCTCAGGCATCCCGGCCATTTCCGGCATCGTGATGACAGCCTTACTCACCACCCGTGGGATTCCCGTGGCACCGAAGACAGGGTCGACCTTGGTCGTGTCTGTTACACGGAACTCGATATCGATGGCTTCCCCTGCGAAGACACCGCTGTCGGGGACACGGAGAGTGATGCTGACGTTGCCGGATTTACGCTCGATGAGCTTGAAGCCGGCGGGTGGCTGGGCGATGGTCAGTGGTGTGGATGCTGGTTGGGTGGAAACGGGAATGATGACAGAAAATGCCAAAAGCGCGAGCGTTGGAAAGTACAAAATAGTCACCTGAAATCATGGTCATGGCAGCTGTGCGCATGGGAAATGCGACATCTGGTAGGGAGACGATATTAGTTCAGGAGTTGCTTGGGGGGCCACGGAGGGGCGAACTGCCACGTGGAGGGCCGCGGGATATTTGGACATCAACCAAAATGCGCTTTGCACTCGGTGCTGTGAGAACAGCAGGACGGGGGAGCTCAAGGCGATGCTCGAAAGCGATGGCTATCTCACCGACATTGAAGGCGGTCCGGTAATCGCGGATGATTGGCTTTGCCGCCGCTTTGATTGTGCAGCAGCATGAGCCTGTGATGACTTTTGTCTCGGGTTTAGAGGCCTTTTCGATGCAGCAGCCATGCTTATCAGCAGGTTTTGCGGCTTCTATGGGCTTTGCCGATATCGTTGCCTTCATCGGGCATCCAGATGGCATCCCTGTGTTTGCTGTCATACACGCGGTGACCCGGAGTGCTGGCAGGAGGAACCCTGTCAACATCAGGAAGGCTGTTAGGAGCAACGGTAGCGTTCGGCGGGACATAGTCTGTATTGGTTACGTTACCACAGCGGGGGATGATTCCAAAAAGGCAGCACAACGGTGAAATGAGTGGGTTTGTTTGCAGTTCTAAACGGCTAACGCTCGCTCAACATACGGATTGACAAACTTCCCGCCGAGGTCAAAGGCCTGGCGGAGCGAAACAAAGTCTGCCATCTTTGCGTAACCTGTCGGTCGGTGCAAGTAAACTTTCCCCCAGTGTGGCTGCGCCCCAAGCGGCAACAAAAGCGCCTCAATCCGCTCGAGGAGTGCCAGGACTTTGTTCGACTTCTGTCGCCACGTAAAGTGGAAAGCAGTCACATCGCGGCCAAATGCTGGACTCAGCCACAAGGAATCCGCCTTTACCGTACGAATTTCGGACACATAAAGCAGAGGCTGAATCTCAGCGCTTAGAACCATCAATGCACGGTAAGCCGCCGCCGTGTGCTCACGTGGGATGAAATATTCCGACTGCAGCTCATCCCCGCTACTTGGCGTAAAGTCCATGCAGAAGTGCGGGAGGCGCTCGTGCCACGGACCAACAATTCCTTGCTGCGTCGTACAGCAAGCTGGGTCATGCCCGGCAAGCGGATGGAGCTTCTCACTTGCCGCAGCCACCCCAAGCAGCTCAGAAATCGGTGGACCCTGATCCATCCGCCGCTTAACCCAGACCTGATCAATCGTTCGATCACCATACGTGGTGAACAACGAGACGCTATACGCGCAGCCTAACAGGGCATCGATGTTTTCCAATGCCAGTGATAGCGGGATATGCGGGAAAACCTGTTGGGATATCTGAAAAGTCGGCTCGATACGCAGCGTAAGGGTTGCGACTGCCCCGAGGGCCCCGATATTTACGACCATCCCATCAAATTCATTTGGATGCGTCTCACGCGAAAACGTTGCGAGGGTGCCATCGGCTGTCACGATTTGCATTGCTTCGACAGCAGTCGCCAGATTGCCATTTCCGACCCCGGAGCCGTGTGTCGCCGTCGCCACAGCACCCGCAATCGAGATGTGGGGGAGGCTTGCAAGATTTGCGAGCGCAAAGCCTTTACGCTCGATGGTCGTAGCGACATCCCCGTAGCGTGCGCCGCCTTCGACCAACACCGTCATGGCATCGCTATCGATCTTAATGACCCGATTCAGGTTCTCCGTTGAGAGAATCGTTTCCGGTGAGTCGACGATGTTATTGAACGAATGGCGCGAACCCGCGATACGAACCTTGCGGTGGGCCGCGATGGCATACTGTAACGCAGCGATCGACCCGGGGGCTAGCCAGTGCTTTGGCGAAAATGCAATGTTACCCGCCCAATTTGTTTGACTAACCATATTTCGTTATATCCAGAACTGCGGTGGATAGGGAAGTGTGGTCTAGATAATTTAACATCTTAAAAATACCCATGTGGGGTATATTGCCAATAACAATGCCTAAGAAATCCAAATCCATCAAGCAATGGCCAGCATCCCTGCAACATCAACCACGTATTGAAGAGCCTATTCCAGCTATCCCGGTGGAACGCGTTGCTGATTTAGTAACCAAACCTGCACCTGTCGTTGCAGCCGAAATCATCAAGAAGCCAAAAACGCCAAAGGTTCGCAAAACGCCCATCGAAACCCCGGAAAGCATCGATGTCCCTGAAAGTGGTCATCCTGCTGAGCGCGCCAAGGTAAAGGCCCGCCTTAGCCGCGTCGCTGGGCAGATCGCTGGCATCCAGAAAATGGTCGATGATGACCGCTATTGCATGGACATCCTCACACAAATCGCCGCTGCGCGCGCCGCGCTTGACCGCGCGGGTCTCGAGCTGCTCACCGCCCACATCGGCGGATGCATCGCGGGGCACGGAGAGTCTGGTAACCACCCGGCGGCCGCTGCGCTGTCACAGGATGAGCTCATCGATGAAGTGCGAAAGGTGATTACGCGCTTCCTTGGCTGATGTCAGTGCGCCGACCCCACTCGCCGATGATGCACTGGAGACAACAGACTTAAACAT
>CAIWTR010000048.1 GCA_903915615.1 uncultured Armatimonadota bacterium | reverse complement strand
GCCATCCGCCGCATCCGTGAAACAGTAACTCTCGAGTTTTAAGGAGACCACTATGGCAAGTAAGAGCAAAAATATCGCCACAACATGAGTGCACGCGGGCCCGATGCCGGACGCGCACGGTGCGGTGATGCCTCCAATCTACCTCTCATCAACATATGCATTCGAGACGGTTGGAAAGCAGCGCACGTTTGACTATGGCCGCTCGGGAAACCCGACACGCTTCGCCCTTGAAGCGTGTTTGGCAGAGCTCGAGGGTGGAATCCGCGGGTTTGAATTCGGAACCGGGATGGCAGCGACGGCGACGCTCATCCAGCTCTTCAATGCGGGTGACCACTTCCTTGTCCATGATGACCTCTACGGCGGAACGTACCGCTTGATGGCATCCGTGCTGTCGACCAAGGGCGTGGATGTCGAGTTCATCAACATGCGTGACCTCGACAAGCTGCGCGCGGCTATCCGCCCGAATACCCGTGGTATCTGGACGGAGACCCCGACCAACCCCCTGATGAACCTTCTGGACCTCGCGGCAATCGCTGAGATTGCCAAGGAACACAATGTCATCACGCTGTGTGACAACACCTTCCTTTCGCCTTACTTTCAGCGCCCGCTGGACCTCGGGATGGACATCGTGATGCACTCGACGACGAAGTACCTAAACGGTCACTCCGATGTTGTCGGCGGCGGTGCGGTGACGAACAACCCTGAGCTGGCGGACAAGATTGGGATGCTTCAGAACGCGATGGGCAGTGGCCAGGCGCCATTTGACTGCTTCCTCGTGCTCCGTGGTATCAAGACGCTGCCTGTCCGGATGGATGTCCACAATGCAAACGCGCTTGCACTTGCGAAGTGGCTGCAAACCCGCCCGGAAATCAAGGAAGTACTTCACCCTGGGCTGGAAAGCCATCCACAGCACGAGCTGGCAAAGCGTCAGATGAGCGGCTACGGCGGGACGTTCTCGTTCCGTATGCAAAATGGTGAAATGGTCAAGAAGGCGCTGTCAAATGTGAAGATGTTCACGCTGGCGGAGAGTCTTGGCGGCGTTGAGTCGCTCATCGAACAGCCTTGGACGATGACGCACGTCAGCATGCCAGAAGATGTTCGTATCGCAGTCGGTATTACGGATGACCTCGTTCGTGTTAGCGTTGGTATCGAGCATATCGATGACATCATCGCCGACCTTCAGCAGGCCTTCGAGGCATAGGAGAGAATTATGAAAAGCCGTGGTTCCCTGAGGCTCGTTACAGTTGTCATGATGGGCATGTGTGTGCTTTACGGAGCTATGGCTTTTCAACTGCCAGTCGAGACTAAAGTCGTTGACCAGTCGACATTCCTTGTGCTAAGTGTTTTGGCTGGGCTTGGCCTGTTGGGTGGAGTCGGCAACGCTCTCCTAACAAGCCCGATGCTCCCTGCTAACATGGCGAAAACAAGGCTGATGATTAGCCTTGCGCTCATGGAGTCAGCCGCTCTTATGGGCTTTGTCCTGCGGATGATGGGTTCCAAACCATTGACGGTTTTGGCCTTCTTTATCGCTCCCGTTGTAGCGATTGGTCTTCTTATCCT
>CAIWTR010000047.1 GCA_903915615.1 uncultured Armatimonadota bacterium | reverse complement strand
GTGCGCTGGACCGGGCGGGTGTCATCAATTAGCCCTGCGACCGCATTCAAGAGGGAATCTTTGGATGAGTAATAGTGGTAAAGAGCCATGGGCTGGACGGAGAGGCGGGCGGCAAGCGCTCGCATGTTGAGCTGTTCGATGCCATTTTCATCGATGAATGCCAACGCCGTCTGCACAATCAAGTCGTGGCTGAGGCGTGCTTTGCGGGTTTTAGTGGTTCCCATGTTGCGTTCGCTCTGCATAGGCCTAGTATACATTGTATGATTTGTTGTACTTTGTACGATAATTCAGATGCTGTTCGGCGGTACGATACAAATCAGGGAAAATGGAATGATTGTCGTTGATGCACTGGTCAAGGAATACACCGGGCCTAAAAAGCAAGTGACGCGCGCCGTAGATGGCGTGTCGTTCACGGCGCACCAAGGAGAAATCTTTGGGCTCCTCGGTCCAAATGGCGCGGGCAAAACAACCGTCCTGCGGATACTGGCGACAATTCTGCAGCCAACGAGCGGAACCGCCATCATCGATGGCAGTGATATCCGCGAAGACCCGCTTGCCGTGCGGCGGAAGATCGGTTTTCTAACCGGTGCGGCGGGGCTTTACGACAGGCTTACTCCCATCCAAAATCTGATGTACTTTGGCCGCCTCCACGCGATGCCCGAGGACCTTATCAAGCGACGTATTGACATCCTCGTCGACAAGCTCGACATTGGCCGGTACGCATCCCGGACCTGTGACAAGCTCTCCACCGGTGAGAAGCAGCGGGTCGCGATCGCCCGCGCGATGTTGCATGATCCCCGCGTTCTTTATTTTGATGAGCCCACAAGCGGCCTCGATGTCCTTGCGGCGCGTACCGTGATGAACTTCCTTCGCGAGTGCCGTGCTGAGGGACGAACGATTTTGTTTTCGAGCCATATCATGGCCGAAGTCGAAGCCCTCTGTGACCGCCTAACCGTCATCCACCGCGGCGTTGTCACCGCAACGGGAACCATCCCAGACCTGCGGGAGCGCACCGGCGCAACCACCCTGGAACAACTCTTTTTGCGCTGTATTGGCGAGGATCACGACTCCCCGATGAACATCCCGCACCCGAAAGGCATCGCAAAGTGAACCAACATCACGCGCTAAATGCATCCGCCGCTGGAGGTGCCAGATGAGCTGGAAAGTTGTTTTCGCAAAAGAATTTACCGAGGTGATGCGTGATAAGCGTATGCGCTTCCAGATTTTCATCTCGCCGCTGATCATCACGCCGCTAATCCTTGCGGGCATTGGCACGATGGCAAAGCGTGAAGCCAAGGAATCACAGGCACGGACGGCAGTTGTCGCCACGGTACGCCTCGAGACAGCGCCAAAGCTTGCCACGGCTCTCGAGCCGACCGAAAAAGATGCGATGCGCTTTGTTCAAACCGATGAAGCATCCGTGGAAAGTGGCATCCGTGCCCGCAAGTTCGATGCCGCTATCGTCCTCCCGGAAGATGCAGGCGAGCGGGAGCTAAACGACCAGACAATCCCCGTGCAGGTGCGTTTTGACATGTCGAATGAGGACTCGCGTGTCTCCGGGAACAAGGTCAGCGACTTTCTTAAACAGCGCTCGGAGAATATTGGGGCGGAGCGCCTCATGGAGGCCGGCTTCTCTCAGCAGCTGGCAAAGCCAATCGATGTCGGGGATGTTCCCGTCAAGGGCAATGGCGGCCGCGGCGTCTTGATGATGTCGATGATGTTGCCTTACATGCTTGTGTTGTATGCCGTTATCGGTGGGCTGTTTGTCGCAAATGACTCGGTTGCGGGTGAGAAAGAGCGCGGGACGCTTGAGAGCCTCCTCGTTACTCCTATCAGCCGTGAGGAGCTGGCCCGCGGAAAGTTTGCTGCGGTCGCGGCGGCTGCGCTGGTCTCGGGAATCCTGTCGCTCGTCGGGATGCTGTGGCCGTTTTACGTAAAGCTCAGCGCATTTTCCTGGATGACAGAGGGCGGCGCGGCATTCACCGGGTTTCAAATCGCATCGATGGCGCTTGTCCTCGTACCACTCTCCGCGATGGGCGCGGGTATCCTACTGACGATTTCAACCATCGCGCGTAACCAAAAAGAAGCGCAAACCTGGCTTGGCCCGGTGATGATGGTTGTTTCGGTACTTTCGATGATGTCGATGATGATGCGGCCGAATACATCGGTGTTTGTGGCCGCGGTCCCGATGCTTGGACCGGCACTCGTGCTCAAGCAGGCCCTGCAATCGATTATCAACCCGGTGTTTATCGGCATCGCCGCAGGGACATCGGTTGTCTACGCAGTGCTCGCGGTATGGCTTGCCGCGCGGATGTTTATGAAGGAGTCGGTGCTCCTTAGGACGTGATCCCGATGTAGTATCGGTGGATTGGTTTGTCGCAGGAAGGGTTTTGCTCGATGTTGTTTCGTACGTTTGATGGCCTGACAAAGGCGCAGCGCATCCGGACCTTTGAAACGATTTGGTCCCGTGTAAAGACACGCCACTGGGATGCCAGCAAGGTTGGCGCAAAGTGGGATTTGGTCCGCAAGGTCTATCGCCCACGGGTTGAGCCTGAACAACCCAATCGGGCGTTTTACATGTTGATGAGCCAGATGGTTGGCGAGCTTGGCCAGTCCCACTTTGGGGTGATTCCACCTGAATCGGATGTTACATCCGAGACAGAGAAGGCGGTTCATGGCACTGGCTGGCACGGGATGCATTTTCTCAACGTCTACAATGAGCCGGTTGTGGTTGAAGTCGAGCGCGACTCGCCGGCTGCACAGGCTGGCGTAAAAGCTGGCTGGGTCATCGAGAAGGTTGGCGACACAGCCGTCCGCGACCGCCTGAAGAAAATCTTCACGGTCAAGCAGCGCATCGGGATGACGAATGTGATGTTTGCATCCGCAGCCGCACAGATGACCAAGGGCCCGGTTGGCACTGCGATGAAGTACACCTTCCGCGATGCGAGTGACAAGCTGGTGGATGTAGACATCACCTGTATCCAAACCCCAGGTGAGGCAGCATCCTTTGGGAATCTGACCGATATTCCAACCACGCTGCAGGCCACGGTCATCCAAGGCGATATTTTGGTCATTCGCTTCAATATTTGGCTGCTGACACCTCTGATGGCCCAGATTCGCGAAGCGATTCTTGAGCATTCGGATGCAAAGGGAGTGATTATCGACCTCCGTGGAAATCCGGGTGGTGTGGGGATGATGGCGAGTGGGCTTGCCGGGATGTTCATGCCAAAGGGCAAGAATAAGCTTTCGCTGGGCGATATGAATATGCGTACCAGTCAGCTGCACTTTGCGATCAATCCTCAGCCTCCGTATTACCGTGGGCCAGTCGCGATTGTGATTGATGAAATGTCGCTATCGACGAGTGAAGTCTTCGCGGGGGGGATGCAGGACATCCGCCGTGCGGTCATCGTTGGCCGAACAACCGGCGGTATGGTGCTGCCAAGTAATATTGAAATGTTGGATGGTGGTTTGAAGTTTCAATATGCCATCGCGGATTTTAAGACGCCCAAGGGTGTTTTACTTGAGGCGCGTGGTGTCCGTCCGGATGTACCAGTCCGTTTAACGCGGCAGACGCTTGCGGCAGACCAGGATCCGATGATTGCGGCGGCGGTCAGGGCACTTGCGCGGGCTCCGCGCTGGTAGGTTGTCAGGATTTTTACGAGAGCAGTATAGTTGGTTGGATGATTCGAGTTCAGGAGTCAAGTATGAAGATTTTGATGTCGATTGCATTGGGACTT
>CAIWTR010000046.1 GCA_903915615.1 uncultured Armatimonadota bacterium | reverse complement strand
TGGTTACTTCACCGGGATTGTTATAGGGTTGGTGATTGTACCGGGGCTAATAGCATCGCTATAATCAGCTATGACAGGCTCGATATCGGCATCCCCATGCCACGGCAAGCGCCGCACCAAAATAGTTTGCACACTGGGCCCTGCGGTGGACTCTTTGGAGGCCATCGAACGGCTAATCCGCTGCGGCATGGATGTCGCCCGTCTCAATTTTTCCCACGGGAAAGCTGAGGATCAGCGGCAGCGTCTGGAATGGGTTCGCGAAGCATCCAAGCGCTTGGGCCGCGAAGTCGCCATCATGCAGGACCTCTGCGGACCCAAAATCCGCCTTGGTGACCTCGCTGATGGTGTAGCTGTCACAGCGGGACAGACGGTAATCTTCGATGCGACACTGACCGCTGTTGAGGGAGACCGCATCCCGCTTCCTGTCCCTGAACTGGTGATGGTCCTAAAGGTGGGAAACCGCCTGATGATCGATGATGGCAACCTCGAGTTCACCGTGACGGCCGTTGGTGGGACATGGGTTTCGACAGTTGCATCCACGGATGGTCTCCTAAAATCCCGCAAAGGGGTTTCTGCTCCCGGCGTTCGCATTGATGTCCCAAGTCTCAGTGAAAAAGACATTGAAGATGCGCGATTTGGCCTCTCGATTGGTGTGGATGCGATTGCGATGTCGTTTGTCCGGGACCCGGCGGACATCTATACACTGCGAACCCTCACGGCTAACAAAGTGCCTCTCATCGCGAAAATCGAAATGGCCGAGGCCGTTGAGAAGCTTACGGAAATCGTGAAGGTCTCGGATGGCATCATGGTCGCACGTGGAGACCTTGGTGTTGAGATGCCATTTGAGCAGCTGGCCGTTGTGCAGAAGGAAATCATTTCCGCTTGTAACCGCGCTGGCAAGCCTGTTATCACAGCGACGCAAATGCTCGACTCGATGATTGAGCGGCCACGCCCAACACGGGCAGAAGTTACCGACATCGCCAATGCTGTCCTCGATGGAACAGATGCGCTAATGCTAAGCGGTGAGACATCGGTTGGCGCCTTCCCGTTTGCGGCTGTTGAAACGATGGCAAAGGTCGCGGTAGCGACCGAGTCGCGCTTCGACTATGATGCGGCGCTTGTGCTTGCCCACCAGAGATATGGGAAGGCATCGCTGACGGATGCCGTCTCAGATGCTGCGACATCCATTGCGGAAGACATGGGAGCCGTTGCTATTTTGTGTGGCACGAGTACGGGGAGCACCGCACGTGCAGTGGCAAAGTTCCGCCCCCGCGCAAAGGTTGTTGCGCTCACCGAACGACGCTCAACCGCACGCTTTATGGCATTTGTTCGTGGTGTTGAGACTATATTGGTTGAGCCTGTAGACTCAACAGATAATCTCTTGCGCCAGGCTGCTGAACAGGCTGTTGCAAATGATGTTTGCTCAAATGGCGATTGTGTTGTCATAATCGCTGGAGCACCTGTTGGCGTAACAGGATCCACCAATCTAATTAAGGTACATCGAATTGGCGACCCGATCTAAATCATCTCCCCGCAAGGCAACCCAATCAAAATCCCGGACGCTTCGGCGTGACCCGCAGGATGTCCTGATTCGAAATGTTATTGGGGTTTTAGCGTTGGCATTCTTTGGCTTATTCGTGGTCCGTCCAGCGATTGAGCCGGTTAAGATCGTGCTGCGTTATCAAAATCTGTTGAATGAGCAAAAAGCAGAAGGCAAGCGGCTGCGAGAACAAAATAATGCCTTGGCCCAGCGTGTGGCGTGGTTGAAGACGCGTGAGGGCGCCGAGGTTCTTGCGCGTGAGAGTGGGTATCACGCTCCAAATGAGGAAGCGTTTCACATAAAAAAGGGGCCGCGGTCGCTGTCTAGCCTGATGCCAACATCGGACCGGATTCAGCCAAGCGCACTGCCTAAACCGATTCAGTAGGTGTTTTGTTTAGGTCTCTCCGAGCAACTTGGGCTTGGAGACGAGATGGGACCACGGTCGCTGTCCAGCCTGATGCCTACATCGGACCGGATTCAGCCAAGTGCATTGCCTAAACCGATTCAGTAGGTTTTGGTTACTTCTCTCTGAGCAACATGGGCTGTGAGACGAGATGGGACCACGGTCGCTGTCCAGCCTAATGCCTCCATCGGATCGGATTCAGCCAAGCGCATTGCCTAAACCGATTCAGTAGGTTTTGGGGTTAATGCTTCCCATCAATTAGGACTGTGAGATGAGATGGGACCACGGTCGCTGTCCAGCCTAATGCCTACATCGGATCGTATTCAGGCAAGCGCATTGCCAAAACCGCTTCAGTAGGTGTTTTGGTTAGTTCTCTCTGAGCAACAAGGGCTGTGAGACGATAAGGGTCCACGCTCGCTGTCCAACCTGATGCCTCCATCGGATCGGATTCAGAAGGTCCTATCAGAAAGTAGCTGCTTTTAGCGTTGTAGCAGCCACATTTCTGTTTGGCGGGCTGTCAAAAACTCACAGCCCTCAGCGGTGACAATCACCATCTCTTCAATACTGACAATACCGGCATCGGGCGTCTCAACCCCAAGCTCCAGTGTATACACCTCGCGTGCCTGAACGACGCCATCCGGTCCACTGCCATAGCGCTCCCATTGTGGACCGAGGAGCGTTCCGCCATCGTGGGCAAAGCGTCCTACTTGATGCCCAACAGCGTGCATGTACTCAGGATAACCCGCAGCCGTTATCGCGTTCCGTGCTGCCGCATCCACCATCCAGCCTTGAACACCAGGACGGAGGGCCGCCGCCGCGGCATCGATGGCACTGACCACCGCCGCCATCGCCTGCTGGATATGCTCCGGGACGTAAGAGCCAACGTACCAGCAGCGCTGGATATCACTGGAGTAGTTTCGCGTCGCAACACCAAGGTCGATGTGCAAGATGTGCCCATGGCCTAAGGCAATCTGGTTAGATGGCAAGCCGTGACCTGCCTGGCTGTCCGGGCCACAGTTGACAATTGGATTGCCTGCCCGCTCCCAGCCGTAGCCATAACCACGCTCATCAATCAGCGTCTGTATTCCACGATAGATTTGGTACTCAGTCATCCCAACTTGGACAAAACTTGATGTCAACCACTCGAAAATGCCTTCTGTAACCTGGATCGCATCCTCGATGGCATCCAGCTCGGATTCGGTCTTCTGCGCACGCAGGGGGATAACGACATCCGCTGCGCTGACCAGACATCCTTCAAAGCGTGTGCCTTCGAGCATGGACGTCAGTAAATGGAACATCCCAAGAGTGATGCCATCGGCTTTGTCATCCCATTCGCAGGTGTTGATGCCGATGCGTGGATGGATAACTGAGCTTGGAATCGTCAGCTCAAGTACGGCAACAAGGCGGTCTTTGATCGAATGGACATAGGGAACGACTTGATTCCAGCCGCCGAGCTGGCGGATAGCATCCGCATCGTAGTTTCCCACCACCGCAAACGTCATCCCGGATTTCGAGACCATAAATGCGCTCTGCCACGTCATCCCGAAATCACAAATCAGAGGCAGCACCGGGTCACAGAGCGCCGTTGTCTCCCTGACAAATGTCAACCAAACATCCAAGTCACTGGCGGCGACGAGGCGGCGGGCCTGCTCAATCTTTTCGAGATGAATCATTTGGCGTGGAGTGCGGCACCGACGATGCCCGCATCGTTGAGGAAGTTCGCAGTGACGATAGGCGTACGGAGCGTAAATTGTGGGAAGAACCTGTCGCTCTTCTTGCTGACTCCACCACCGACAATGAAGAGATCGGGCCAGACGAGGTCTTCGATAGTGTGGAGGACGCGGTCAACCCGCTTACCCCACTTGTCCCACTTGAGGTCTTCGCGCTCTCGGGCGGCATCCGATGCCCACGATTCTGCATTCTTGCCACCAACTTCAACATGGCCAAACTCCATATTTGGGAGCAGCTTGCCGTTGAAAAAGAAGGCGGAGCCAATTCCGGTGCCAAGGGTGATCATGATGACAAAGCCCGGGTGGTCTTTACCCGCACCAAATGTAATCTCCGCGAGGCCAGCGACATCTGCATCGTTGCCGATACAAACTTTCTGGCTCCCGGTCGCAGCAGCAATCAGCTTGGCTGCATCGACATCCACCCATGAGTCATCGACATTTGCCGCCGTTTTGACAACGCCATTCTTTATGACACCGGGGAAGCCGACGCCAATGGGGCCGGTCCAGTTGAAATGAGCAGCAATTTCAGCCACGACAGCCGCGACGGCCTCCGGGGTAGCCGGTTGCGGAGTTTCGATTCTGATGCGCTCAGCGAGCAGCTCACCTGTGGTGACATCAACAAGAGCGCCCTTCACACCGGAACCGCCGATATCGATGCCCAGTACTTGCGTCACGTGCTCTCCACTGTCAGGGGTAGCGAGTGGTGTTGGTGTTGTTGTAGGGGCTGTAAACGTCTCGTCCGCCATAGCGAATCTCCTGCAGTGTGACTTCATCCAGACTAAAATGTCTGTTGCCGTGCATCATACATCGGATGCTTACTGGGTTAACACTGCCCATCCGCGTATTTGCCGTCTGGCAGATACAATGCGCCGTGGAACTGAGCGGTCAAACACAGCCAAAGCCAACACGTAGGCCGCTGTTAACGGTTGCCGTACCCGTTTATAACGAGCTGGCAACGCTGCTCGAAATCCACCAGCGCATCCTTAGCGTCCCGCTTGACCTTGAGATTCTCTACGTGGATGATGGTTCAACGGATGGCAGTCGCGAGGTCCTGATAAAGCAAATTGCCGGATCTGATGCCCGGGTACGTGTCGTGCTCCACGATGTCAATCAAGGTAAAGGCGCAGCGATTATGACTGCGATAAGGCATGCATCCGGTGAGCTGTTCATCGTCCAAGATGCCGATCTTGAGTACGAACCCCTTGACTACTTGTCGCTGGTGAAGGTCTTCGAGGCACCCGATGTGCAGGTTGTGTACGGCAGTCGCTTCCTAAAGCGCCGACATCCAGAACACATGAAGCTGACGAACTGGCTTGCAAATCGCATCTTGACGATTACAACCAATGTGCTGATTCCTGGCGCACGGATCACCGATGAAGCGACGTGTTACAAGGTCTTCCGTACCGAAATGCTGAAGCAGGTCCCACTCCATGCGAGGCGATTTGATTTCTGTCCTGAGATCACGATGAAGGTCCTTAGGCGCGGGCATGTCATCCACGAAGTGCCTATCGGTTACTCGGCGCGGACTGAGGCCCAGGGCAAAAAAATCAAGTGGACGGATGCATTTGATGCATTTAGCGCGCTGCTGCGCTACCGCTTCTCCCGCGATTACTAGTCATAGAACCTCGCGCTACACACTGTTGTAGATTGTTGAATGCTAAATCGCTCTAAATAGCAATAGTTAGATCTAAAGCAAATCATTCATTCTTGTTGCTATTGACTGCATTCTTTGATTACCATCAGTGCTAGATGTGTGTACTTCTTTAATAATGATATTTGAATTCGTTAGTTCGTAGTTGTTGATAGTATGCATCGCCCAGCGGGCTGCACCAATCAGGCTCTGCTCGCCCGTTTCCTGTTGCTCAACCGTGCAGCCACAGGCATCCGCGATGCACTGAGCGAGCAGTGGTGATTGCTGCAGCGCATTTCCGCTCGCGGCTAGGATGGTCTGAGTTCCCACACCGAGCTTTGCACCAATCCAGGATGTATGGACGGCGATTGCCTCCAGATGGGCGAGGGCGATTTCCTCTCCCGATGTGCCTGCGGTGAGGCCATGAATGGATGCGGTCAAGTGGTCTGTCCACCACGGTGCACGCTCACCGGAGTAGTAGGGCAGGACTGTAACCGTTGGCGGTGTACTCCGAAGGTCAGCAAGGGCATCCGGGTTGAACTTGAGGTTGCTGCAGAGCCAGTGCCAAACGGAGCCTCCATTGCTGGATGCGCCTCCAACGAGCCAGCGTTCCGGTCCAAGCTGATAGCGCCAAAGTCCTTCTGGGCGGATGGGCATCGGGCCATCACAACACTGCCGAACAGCAACCGATGTCCCAACCGTGACGGTGATTTTGCCATCCTGCCAGTGTCCGGTTCCGATGTTGGCTGCTGCGCCATCCCCAATCGCTGGGACCCATGGAACAGCTCGGAGCAATGGCCAGCGCTCGGTAAACGAATGGGTTAGCTGGATGCGTGGCGTGTCGGAGATTGGATTCAGAAGGGGTGCATAGTCGGTCAGCCAGCATTGATTTGCCTGATCCATGCAGCCGGATGCGCTTGCCATGCAGGTGCTGGGACCGCTGGCATCGATGAGGAGCTGACTCTCCACCCACTCTGCCGGCGAAAGCCAGCGAAACGGTGTTTCAAACCCCCTGCGCTTCCACCACTCAATCTTCGCGATGGCAAAGCTTGCGTGCCAGGGACAGCCGGTGATGTCAGGGAGGTTGGGGTGCTCAGCTCTCAGGGCATCAACAACATCCGCGCAGCGCCTGTCACTCCAAAGCAGAACGGGTCCAATGGGAACCTTATCGGCATCAACAGGAACCACCGAGTGCCAAAAGCAGCTGGTACCGATTGCATCAATAACAGCATCAGGAGGCACATTTGCCAGACAGTCATCCATGGCACCAATCACGGCATTGAGCAGGTCATCCGGTTCGACGGTTTCGCCGCCATCCGTGCCGCGGGAAACCGGCATCGTGCGCGTACCTAGGGTTGCATCGATGAAGTCCCAGCCTCCGGTAGGAAATGCAGCGACGCGGACACTGGATGTCCCGATATCTATTCCGATGGTCAGGTGATTCATGGCAGGCTTAGGTAGGTCGTGCCGGGTTTTAGGTCCGGGATGTCTTTTACGGTTTCAGTTGCCCCTTGAACGGTCTCCAAAAGGCTGGTCCAGCGGAGCTCTTTGCAGGTTGACAGCGCACGGTGGAGGATGCTGGCGGTAAACGCAGCGCCATCTGGGCTTGTGTGTGTCCAATCACCATGAAAGAGCTCTGCAACGCGTTGTGCTCCGATGGCATCGTAGGCATCCGCCAGAAGCGCATTCAGATCAAGAACCGGAACGCGTGCAAGCTTTCCAGCCTCGCGGGTCCAAAGGGCATAGTCGCTACTTGAGCGGAGCACTTTGCCGCCGGCCCAGCGGTTGCGAGGGACGGGTGTGAGGAGGAGGACGTTTGCTCCCCGATCAACTGCCTCGCGGGACATCCGGTGTAAATAGGCACCATACGTCAAAACAGTTTCCGCGCGGCCCATGGCATCTGTGCTGCCCGCAGAGTCATCACCGCTGCCCTTCAAGCTCGCGCGCCGCCGTGGGTCGTTCAAAGCTCCGCCATCGTTGTGCCCAAACTGTAGGAAAACAATGTCTCCGGTCCGGATGGATTTGATGACATTCTCCCAAAGCCCTTCGGTGACAAATGTCCGGCTTGAGCGTCCTCCGCGGGCGCGGTTGTCGACGGCAATTTTTGTACCCGAAACATGTTGCATGAATGGGTCTCCCCAGCCTTGTTGGCCCCGAGTTCCATTCTTCATCGTCGAATCTCCGCAGAGGAAAATCGTAGGCGTGCTCCGCATCGGGCGGGGCACGACAGCCATCAGCTGTGTCTCGCGACGCAGCCGACTTGTACGCAGCGAGGATGGTGTCTCGGGGTTATACATAAAATGCATGCTCTGTTATATCAAGCAAGCCGATACCAGAGAACTTCGCCAAGCGGCATCACTGGTAGACTAAAGTCTGTGGCTGCAAGGATTTTGACATTGGATGCGGGTCTCGAGGAGGCTGCAACGCGCTTACGCGGCGGGCAGCTGGTGGCATTTCCTACGGAGACGGTCTATGGACTTGGTGCAAATGCACTCAATTCGAGTGCGGTTGCGGCCATTTTTGAGGCTAAGGGGCGTCCATCGACGAACCCCGTCATTGTGCATGTAGCGGACATTGCTGCGGCGCGAGCGTTGTCTGCGGAGTGGACACCCATTGCAGCTGTGCTTGCGCAGCACTTTTGGCCTGGTCCGTTGACGCTTGTCGTGCGAGCCGCTGCGGATGTGCCTTCGATTGTCATGGCTGGCGGGACAACGGTTGGTGTGCGGATTCCCGCGCATCCGGGGGCGCTCGCGTTGATCGCGGCGGCCGGGTGTCCGATAGCTGCTCCTAGTGCGAACCGTTCGGAGGCGATTTCCCCGACGCAGGCGGAGCATGTGGCAGGCGGGCTTGGAGCTTGGGTGGATGACCTTTTAATCCTCGATGGCGGCGCATGCCAGATCGGGATTGAGTCGACCGTCGTGGATGTCACTGGCGAGTCGGCTGTGATTTTGCGGCTTGGGGATGTTTCGGAGGCGGACATTGCAGAGGTGGTTGCGGTGGCCGAAAAGGCGGATGTGAGCGGTGCCGGTCCGGTCCGCTCGCCGGGCCAGGCCCTTCGGCACTATGCTCCCCACTGTCCTGTGGATGTTTTGCCATCCGGTATGCAACCAGATCCAGGTGCTTTGTCTGCCCCTGATGTTTGGACATTTTGGATTGGAGATAATCCGCCTGTCGGTGAGCGGGTTGTGCCTCTTGGAGAGCAGCCAAAAGTGGTTGCAGCAAAGTTGTATGCGTGTCTGCACCAGGCAGATGATGCTGGTGCGAAGCGGATTGTCATTGCAGGGTTGCCAAACGGGGCTGAGTGGGCGGCGGTTGCTGACCGTTTGCGCCGGGCGGCTGTGACCAAGCCTTAGCAATGACAGCGTGTGGGAAAGAAATGAGTGTTCCAGAGTGGATGATGTAACGCAGCGAAAAGTAGTCGTGGTGGGTGGTGGTGCAGCAGGGATGCTTGCTGCGTGGGCAGCGGCGAAGGCTGGAGCACACGTCACATTGCTTGAAAAGATGGAGCGTCTCGGCACCAAAATCCTCATTTCAGGCGGTGGTAAATGCAACCTCTGCCATGCGGGTCCCATGGACGATGTTCGCAATAAGTTTCGACATAATGAAGCGAACTTTCTCCGCAATGCCTTTCGCGTTTTTACAAATGATGACTACCTGAAGCTGTTGACCGACAAAGGGTTGGAAGTGTACACGCGCCCGGATGGCAGGATTTTCCCGGAGCCTCCGGCTGATGCCAAGGATGTTGTCGAGGTGATGGAGGCAATCGTTCGTGAGGCTGGTGTCAATGTTGTCCTCGGGGCAAAGATTCATGGACTGCTGGTCACAAATGACAAAGCCATTGGTGTCGAAATGGACGATGGCAGCCGTATCGGGGCTGATGCCCTCATCATTGCAGTGGGTGGTTCGTCGTACCCGTTGACGGGGTGTACTGGGGATGGTTGGAAGTGGATGGCATCCCTTGGGCATACAGTCGTTCCGCTGACGGCTGCACTTGCTCCTCTTTACCTGGAAGAGTCGCCCAACTGGGCGGCTGATTGGAGTGGCGTGTCACTGAGGGACTGTGTCCTTCGTGCCCGTGCTGTGAATGCGCAAGGGGACAAGGGCAAGGAGCGGATGCGGTGGCGCGGTGACATGCTGTTTACGCACAAAGGAATCTCTGGACCGGTGTCACTTGGCGTTGCGCGTGAGATTGCGGAAGCCTGGCCAGAATCATCCCTTGCAGAAGTGGACCTCTTTCCAGACATGCGCGAAGATCAGCTGCGCGAAGAAATTGACAAGTGGTGTTTGAACTACCCGCGGCGCTCGGTCGGGGCGTTGCTTGAGAGTGTTGCACCTGCACGGCTTGCAAGGCCGATCGCCCGTGTTGCGATGCTAGACATGGAAGTAAAGGGCGCCTACTTTATCGCCAAGGCGCGTCAGCGTCTGGTTGTCGCTCTTAAGGGATGGGTGCTTGGAAAAGTGCGGGCTGTGCCGCTTGAGCGCGGAGAGGTTGTCGCTGGCGGTGTTGCGCTGGGAGAGGTCGACAACCGTACGATGATGAGCCGTAAGATCAGCGAGCTGTATCTCTGTGGCGAAATTTTGGATATTGCTGGACCAGTGGGTGGTTACAACCTTCAGGCTGCATGGTCTACAGGATTTGTTGCGGGGCAAGC
>CAIWTR010000045.1 GCA_903915615.1 uncultured Armatimonadota bacterium | reverse complement strand
TGGTTACAACCTTCAGGCTGCATGGTCTACAGGATTTGTTGCGGGGCAAGCCGCTGCCGCATTACCGCGCACTGACTAAATTGATAGATTCTTTGGCACAGGTTTGCATGGAGATACATTTCTCCGTTGGTCAATGTCTGGCAATTACGTAGTAGACGCACTTTTACAAAATAGTTTAGGCAGTACTAGGTTTGGCATGTTCATTGCACATGTTCTTTACATCTGGTCGGAATCAACCATTGCAAAGCGCGATGGGAAGTTCCAACTAACGTTTGAGGGACAACAAAATGAACAGAAATATATTGCTTGGACTTGGAATCTGCGGACTACTGACGTGCCTGTCAGCACCTGCAACGGCTCAGTTCACATCTTATGACAATCCGAATGCGACCTGGCTTGGTAGCACGACTGGCGTCAACATCATTGGAAACGAGACGGAAACCGTCCGCACAATCGGTGGTGGTGCATTCACAATCGACTTCGATAAGGATGGCTTTATCGGCAACGTTGGTGGTGATTGGCAGCCAGTGTGGTCATCGGCACCGTATTCGGCATTGAATCAAGGCGATGCGACACTTTACTGGAGCGAAGCAACCGACTTCACGTTCTCCAGTGCAGTGTCATCCTTTGGATTCGAGCTGCAGACAATCGACCTGATGGACAATCATGACATCACGGTTCAGTTCTACAATGGCTCAACACTCATTGGAAGCATCAACCGCACCATCGACAACTCCGGTGTTATGGCAAATGGTTGGGACACCTCCCTTGGTGGCGCCCGCTTGTTTGCTGGTTCCTATGATGCCGGTATCACATCTGTCCGTGTTTTGAGCAGCGATGACTATGGCTTCTCCGCCGGTGGCTTCCGCTACGCTGGTCTTGGTGGTAACAATGGTGTCACCAACAACAGCGCAGTTCCCGAGCCTGGTGAGTGGGCTGCGATGGCGATGATGGTTACCGGACTTGGCGGTCTGGTAGTGCGTGCTCGCCGCCGCCGCGCATAAGCGTAGATCTAATCCCTCTGCCCCCGCTGGAGTCACACAGCGGGGGCTTTTCTCATTTAATGGCTTGTGATGTTTGGAACAACGCTCTGCTGTTTTCGCTTTCGAGCTAGTGGCCGGTGTGATTCTGTTTAGATATTCCGATGTGCTGGAGTCACACAGCGGGGGCACGCTAAAGACGAATCCACATCCAAACTGCCAACTGACTGTTGGAAATATAGTGGTGATTCAACTGCCTTCACCGCACGACTAGTATTGGTGCGTGATGTATTTCGCTAAAATTTGACACTGTGGTGTGTCATCTGCTTTGCACGGCCTACGGCCAAACTGTACACCCCGAAGACAACCCTGCGGCTCGCCCGTTGGCGTAGAAAGGAAGTACAGCGATGAGATGCTTGACGAGTATTGCGATGTTCGTAACGCTTTGTTCTACTCTGTCGCTTCCAGCCAGTGCACAGCTGGTGGCGCTTAGCCGACAGCAGTGGATGTCTAGGGCGACGTCTGTGTTACCGATTTCTGCCAGACAGCGGGCATCCATCAGTGGCGTTTCCAATACATCCAGTTACCTTTCTTTTGGTCGGACAGCCACCGTCAACGAGATTGGCTCAGATCAGGTCGTTTGGGGTAGGAATAGTGAGCTGACATCCGGGGATGTTGTCGCAACGTTTTGTGGGCCTGTTCCAACCAAGATGTTCTGGTCGTTTTCATCTGCTGTTTCGGGCTTTGGCTTTGAAGTGATGAACAATGACCTCCACGAGTCCCAGGACTTTGTTACCAGTTACTACAACGGAACGACGCTCCTCGGGACATTGCAGCAGACATCGGATAATGCAGCATTTTGGACCAGTTATGACTATTTCGCTGGGGATGTTCGTCTTTTCGCCGTCGAGGACATCCGCGGTATCACGGGAGTGGAAATCGCGTTTACCAGCAACTCGATGAGTGCAGCCGCATTTAGGGTACGAAACGACTCACCCCTTGCCGTTCCTGAGCCATCTGCTGTTCTGGCTGCCGGAGTGGTAGCTGCTGCCCTGGGTGGTTTTCTTGTCCGACGCCGATTCCGACGATAAGCGTAGCGTTCATCGGATAAACAATCGCTGATTACGGATTGTCACCTGTTCGGTTTGAGGCGTGGGTGTCGCAATGACATGCGATGCCGATGGCAGTAGATACTCCCTCTGAAGTTAACATTTGTTTATTATGTATTACGTCAGTCATTTGGCACACCTTATGCGTTTCCTTATGTATCGGCCAGCGTCCAGCCGAAACGCAAGATTCCACATAAGGAACACAGAATGAAAACTATCGGAACATCAACAAAACTTTTCGCCATTACTGGACTCTTGGCACTTGGATCAGCAAGCCACGCACAGTTCATCACTTACAACCCGACTAACACGGCTTGGCAGACGGTCGCAAATGAGCGCATCGATCCTACCATTGCAAACGGTGGAAGCTTCACTAGCCTGACAGCTGGCAGCCACACGATTAACTTTGGTGCAACGGCAGTTGCCGGTGTGATTGGCGATACGCAAGCCGTTTGGGGCTCGAGTGCGATTTCTGAGCTCACGGATGGAGCATTCGTTTCTCAGTTTTCCGGCTCATCTCTTTACACGTTTACATTCTCAAGCGCCATTGGGGCATTTGGCTTTGAAGGCCTCGGGGATGACCTGCTTGATACACAAACGATGTCGGTCGACTATTACAACGGGACGACATTCCTTGGGTCCATCGGGCATACATTTGACAATGCCAATGTCTTTGCAAACAGTGACCTCTATGGCGGCGATGTCTATCTCTTCGGAGCATCCGATGCCCGTGGCTTCACGAGTGTGAAAGTCAACTATAGTGGAGCCGGATTCTCATCGGGTGCCTTCCGTGTCGGTGCACTTGCGGGCGG
>CAIWTR010000044.1 GCA_903915615.1 uncultured Armatimonadota bacterium | reverse complement strand
TTCAACGCGGTACGAGCCGCATGCGACGGAAGCCGACATTTACAAGCGATGGCTGGAGACAGGGTGTTTTAACGCGGAGCCAGATTTGGGTTCCGGGCGGCCACCGTACTGCATCACGATTCCTCCACCAAACGTCACGGGCGCACTGCATATCGGACATGCGCTTAACAACACGATTATGGACACGCTTGGGCGCTGGAAGCGGATGCTTGGCTATAACGTCCTCATCCTTCCGGGCACTGACCACGCTGGCATCGCCACGCAGTCGGTTGTCGAGAAGCGTATCGCGACCGAAGGGCTGACCCGCCAGGACCTCGGGCGTGAGAAGTTCGTCGAGCGCGTCTGGGAATGGAAGCAGGAATACGGCGACCGGATTGTTGGTCAGATGCAGCGTCTTGGCTGTTCCTACGACTGGCGCCGGCTGCGCTTCACGATGGACCAGCCCTATGTGGATGCCATCATGGATGTGTTTGGCAAGTGGCATGAAGAGGGTTATATCTACCTCGGTGAGCGGATGGTTAACTGGTCACCTAAACTTATGACGGCCATTTCGGACATCGAGGTTGAGGACAAAGAGCTCGATGGCCACCTGTGGCATTTGCGTTACCCACTCGCGGATGGAACCGGCGAAGTCATCGTGGCGACGACGCGCCCGGAGACGATGCTTGGCGACACCGCGGTCGCAGTACATCCGGAAGATCCTCGCTACACAGCTGTGGTTGGTAAGCTCATCGATGTTCCTCTCCTCGGACGACAGATTCCAATCGTTGCGGATGACTTTGTAAAGCTCGAGTTTGGAACGGGGGCGGTCAAGGTCACGCCATTCCACGATGCAAATGACTTTGAGTGCGGTCTGCGAAACAACTTGCCGCGTATTGAGGTGATTGGTCCAGATGCCCGGATGACGGAAGCCGCGGGTGTTTACGCAGGACTCGATCGGTTTGAAGCGCGCAAGCGTGTTGTCGCGGACCTCGATGCCGCAGGCTTCCTCGTGAAAGTCGAAGCATATCGCCACAAAGTGCCTCACTGTGACCGCTCTGGCGCCGTGATTGAGCCACGCCCAAGCCATCAGTGGTTCTGTAAGATGTCGGGCACCCCGATGGTGGATAAGGCTATCGATGCTGCGACATCCGGGCGCATTAACTTCGTCCCCGAGCGCTACAGCGAGACGTATGTGCGCTGGCTGGAGAATATCCGTGACTGGCCGATTAGCCGCGGTCTCTGGTGGGGACACCGCCTGCCGGTATGGCGCAAGGCTGATTCCGACCCAACGGTTGCAGCGAACTGGGTGTTTGCAAGGACATCCGATGTCGCTGCCGAGAAGCTTGGCAGCAGCGATGTTGTGCAGTCGGATGATGTTTTGGACACATGGTTTAGCTCAGCATTGTGGCCATTTGCGACGCTTGGCTGGCCGGAGAACACAGATTCGCTGAAGCAGTGGTATCCGACAAGCCTTTTGTCTACGGCGCAGGAGATTATGTATCTCTGGGTTGCCCGGATGGTGATGACGGGCGAGTACTTCCTCGGTGAGAAGCCATTTGACACGGTTTACATCCATGCGACGATTTTGGATGAGCATGGTAGCCGGATGAGCAAGTCCAAAGGCAATGGAGTTGATCCGGTCGACTTGATTGACCTGTATGGCGCGGATGCGCTCCGTTTTGCGTTGATGCGCGAGGCGGGTTTGCGTCAGGATATCCGTGTCAAGCCGATTCGTGACAACAAGCAGGATCAGGTTGAGCAGGCGCGTAATTTCTGTAACAAGATTTGGAATGCGAGCCGGTTTGTCCTGATGAACCTCGATGGCTATGAGCCTCCGGTTGAACTTCCTGCATCGGATGACCTAGTCGACCGCTGGATTCTTGCGCGTTTGGATCAGACGGCTGAGGCGGTTGCGGCGGGCTTTGATGGCTACCGTATGGATGATGCGAGCCGTGCGATTCAGGAGTTCTTCTGGGATGACTTCTGTGACTGGTATATCGAAGCGGCGAAGCCGCGGCTTTCTGCAACGGATGGTTCTGAAGCGACAGCCAAGGCGGTGCTCTGGCATGTGCTGGATCGGTCTCTGAAGCTGATGCATCCGGTGTTGCCATTCCTCACCGAGGCGATTTGGCAGCAGCTGCCATTTGCACGTGAGCGTTCGGGTGTTGAGCACTTGATGCATGCTGCATATCCTGCGGCAGGTACCACGCCACGTGATGAAGCAGCGGTTGGACGCTGGGATACGGTGCGCGAAGTGATTCGTGCAACGCGAAATATTCAGGCCGAGAACCAGCTGAAGAAGGGTGGAGACATCTTCCTGAATGCAGCCACGGATGAAATCAAGGCATCGGTTGCAGCAAGCGAGTCACTTGTCCGCTACCTCACGAAGTGTGATGCGGTGCATTTCGAGGTTGGTCCTGAGGATGGTTTCCTTGCT
This sequence comes from uncultured Armatimonadota bacterium, assembly GCA_903915615.1. GTDB lineage: Bacteria > Armatimonadota > Armatimonadia > Armatimonadales > Armatimonadaceae > CAIRTT01. Next base: position 2,620 of record CAIWTR010000044.1, on the reverse strand, counting down.
GTGACATCGGTTGGCGAGGTGCGTTTGCCACGGCCAAGCGCGACACCAGAGGTCATCGAGGCCGAGCGTAAGCGTCTGTCGGGAGAGCTTGCGAAGATTGACAAGGATCTCGCGGGACTTGCCGGGCGCTTGAGTGACCCAACGTTTGCGGAGAAGGCGCCGGAGGCAGTCGTTACCAAGGCACGTGGACAGCAGGCGGAATTGCTTGAGCGTAGGGGTAAAGTTGCGGAGCGTATTGAGCAGCTCGACTAAGCCCAAGGGGGTCTAAAGTCCCTTCATGAGTCCCGGTTAAGATGGTTCTGCCGGGACTTTTCTTTGTGCCTTTTGCCTCAGCCAAGGGTGGCTGTACCGGCGCTAGGCTTACACCATGGAACCAACAATCAATCAGGACAGCCCAGCGTGGATGTTCTTCGTTCATGCATCGTTTGCCGTTAGCTGTATCGCGATGATTATCGGGATATGGTGGCTGCCAGCGGAGCTGTGGGTCAAGGGATTCCTGACCATGGGCTTCTTCGGAACGGTGCAGTCTGCATTCACTCTGTCAAAGGCGCTGCGCGATCAGCATGAGTCAAGGAAGATTCATCACAGGATTAGTGAAGCAAAGACGGCGCATATCTTGAAGGAATATGAGATCAACCCGTAATCTCGAAGTTTGAGTTGATGTGTTTAGAGTAAAGCCCCTCGGGAGACCGGGGGCTTTTTGCATTTGTCTTCTAGATGAGCGCTTCGTGGCAAGCCATCAGGTTGAATGCAAGAGAGATCAACCCGTAGGCTCGAACTTTTCAGATTAGGAACTTAGCAGCAGTTTCCGCCTAGCGATGATCCTTCAGACCCTTACATACATGGTGTCTTCTAAAGGCCGCACTACATATGTTGCGTAATCCTACGGTGTAATTATTAACTTCAAACCTCGCGGGCATCCAAATACGATATCCACCCTGTAAAATACAAGGTCCTTTGCGAAGGGGATGCTACTAACTATGGATACCAACGCTGTGCAATCTGTCCCGAAAATCATGGTGGTCGAAGATGACCCACATGTCCTTCGCCAAATCGCATTTGCATTGGAACATGAAGGCTACGCGGTCACGACGGCTACAGCCGGTGATGATGCACTTCGCCAGCTGATGTTAGACCGGCCAGACTTGCTGGTCACAGATGTCATGATGCCGGGCCTTGATGGCTACGACCTCGTCGATCAGCTCCGCCGTGATGAAAAGCTATGTGACCTCCCGGTTATCATGGTCACCGCGCGCACCGCCGATGAAGACATCTCCAAGGGATTTTCCAGCGGCACAGACATCTATATCGAAAAACCATTCAAGCCATCCGAGCTGGTTGCCTTCGTAAGACGCTTTGTTGGACCCGCCAAACCGGATACACAGCCATAGGCGTTGCGAGCGAAAGCGGTATACTTTTTTAGCAGCATTACGCTGACGCAATGATGCGTTGCACCACAAGGTGCGACGCTTTTTTCATTTGAGGGCATCGCACAATGGGACGTATTTTTAACTTCTCCGCCGGACCAGCCATCCTCCCGGAACCTGTCCTCGCACAGGCATCCGATGCGGTTCGCGAATTCGCAGGCAGCGGGATGTCCCTACTTGAAATGAGCCATCGTGACAAGCGCTACGATGCAATCCATGAGCAGGTGCGCGCTGGTGTTGTTGAAACGCTTGGCCTCTCAACAAGCGAGTACGACTGTCTCTTTATGGGCGGCGGGGCATCCACGCAGTTTTCCCTGGTCCCGATGAATATCCTGACGCCCGGGCACTCCGGAGCCTATGTGGATGGCGGTGAATGGGGGGCAAAGGCGATTGAAACGGCACGCTTCCACGGCGATGTCGATGTCATCGGGTCATCCAAGGCAGACAACCACAGCCGCCTTCCGGTCATCGGCGATGTTCCATCCCGCGCTGCCTATGTCCATCTCACGACCAACAACACCATCGAAGGCACACAAATGTCCAATGTGCCATCCATGTCCATTCCACTTGTCGGTGACCTGTCATCCGACATCTTCGGACGTGTTCGCGAGCATGCAAACTTTGACCTGATGTACGCGGGGGCACAAAAGAACGCTGGGCCCGCCGGCGTCACGCTTGTGGTCATCCGGAAAAGTCTCCTCGCGCAGTGCAATACGCTGGCCCCGATGTTCTCCTACAAAGTCCAGGCAGACAAACACTCTGTCTACAACACCCCACCTGTCTTCCCGATCTATGTCGTTGGACTCGTTCTCGAATGGATTGCAGCCGAAGGTGGCATGGCCGCCGTTGCCACACGCAATGAACGAAAGGCTGCGCTTATCTACAATGCCATCGATAACGCCGCGCCCATCTTCTCCGCAGCCGTTCCCGACACTGCCGACCGTTCGTGGATGAACATCACCTTCCGACTGGCATCCAAAGAGCTCGAAGCCGAGTTTCTTGCCGAAGCGAAGGCAAATGGCATGGATGGCCTCCCCGGCCACCGCAATGTAGGCGGTTGTCGTGCTAGTATTTACAATGCATTCCCCGAAGCGGGATGCAAGGCGTTGGCGGATCTAATCTCCGACTTCGCGGTCAGGAAGGGTTAGTCATGAGCGGGCATGTGCATATCTTTGACACGACGTTACGGGATG
>CAIWTR010000043.1 GCA_903915615.1 uncultured Armatimonadota bacterium | reverse complement strand
GATAACGACCGGAACGCTGGCCTGTATGCGGTTGGCGTCCGCGGAGATATTCAGCGCCAAGGCTACGGATTGGAGCTTGTCCGCCGCGTTACTGCAAGCCTTCATGGCAAGGCAGATTTTGTTACGCTGCAATGTCACCCGATGCTCGCCACGTTTTATGGAAAAGTCGGCTTTAAGCGTGTCGGGGCTGTGGAGGCGTGGAGCCGCTCGCAGGGGAGAATCCCGGTGGATGCGACTGAAGCCGCATTAATTACGGCTGTCTGCGGCGCAGATGCACCCCTTGTCCAGGACCTCCTCACCGACAGTCCCGCGCGTATTCAACAGCCCGTGATGCTTTGGAACCGTGGGGCGACGCTTTTGCATCTCGCGGCGTGGATGGCAGATGTTCCAACGATCGAGCTCCTCCTGCAATTGGGGGCAGACCGTGACCAGCCAGACCTTTCGCATGGGTTCAAAGCGGCAGGGTGGGCGCGTCACTTTGGTCGCACCGAGCTGCTTCCATATCTCCAGTAGCCCCATTTCTCGTAAATGGCCGGCGGTATAATCAAAACCATGGCTATTCCTCAGGACCGCATTCGCAATTTCTGCATCATCGCGCATGTGGACCACGGTAAATCAACCCTTGCAGACCGTCTGCTTGAAGTCACTAAGACGATCGATAAGCGTGACATGCAGGCGCAGCTCCTCGACAAAATGGATATCGAGCGCGAGCGTGGCATTACGATCAAAATGGCGGCGGTCCGGATGCACTACACCGCCTTGGATGGCCTCGAATACGAGATGAACCTCATCGACACACCGGGGCACGTTGACTTTACGTATGAAGTCTCTCGTTCGCTGAATGCATGTGAGGGTGCGCTGCTCGTTGTAGATGCCGCGCAGGGTGTGGAAGCACAGACCCTGGCAAATGCAAACCTTGCGATGAACGCTGAGCTTGTGATTATCCCGGTCATCAACAAGATTGACCTCCCTGCCGCTGACCCGGAGCGCGTCGCGGAAGAGATTGAGTCAGTTCTTGCGATCGATGCAACGGATGCGATTCCGGCAAGCGCTAAGGCCGGAATCGGTGTTCCTGAGATTCTTGAGGCCGTTGTTACCCGCATCCCACCACCGAGCGGTGATCCAGATAAGCCATTCCGCGCGCTTATTTTCGACAGCCACTACGATGGCTACCTCGGTGTCGTAGCCTACGTCCGCGTCGTGGATGGTCAGCTAAAAGCAGGTGACAAAATCCGTTTTATCGCGACCGGCAAGGAAGTCACCGTCAGCGAAGTTGGAATCTTTAACCCTTGGATGAAGCCGGTTGACAAGATTGGCACAGGTTCGACCGGCTATTTGCATGCCGCAATCAAGAGTGTGACCGACTGCCGCGTTGGAGACACGGTTACGACAGCCAGCAAGGCCGGTATCGGGATCGAGGCACTGCCTGGTTATCGTCCAGTCAAGCCGATGGTCTATTGTGGTCTCTATCCGATTGAAACGGTGCAATTCCAAGAGCTCAAGGAAGCTCTCGCGAGGATGCAGCTTAATGATGCCGCATTAACCTTTGAGCCTGAGTCATCCGCTGCGCTGGGCTTTGGTTTCCGCTGTGGCTTCCTTGGTTTGCTACACATGGAGATTGTTCAGGAGCGTCTCGAGCGCGAGTTCAACCTCAGCCTTCTCGCTACGGCACCAAGCGTGGTTTACAAGGTCTACAAGACGGATGAAACGATGGAACTTGTCGACAACCCTGCTAACTGGCCGGAAACGACGACGATTGACCATGTGGATGAGCCGTATGTGGATGCGATGATTATCGTCCCGGATGGCTATGTGGGCGCGGTGATGGACATGGGCCGTGACCGCCGTGGCATTTTGGGAAAAATGGAATACCCAGCGCCTGGGCGTGTGATGCTGCATTACCAGCTCCCGCTCGCCGAGATTATTATGGACTTCTTCGATCAGCTGAAGTCACGCACAAAGGGTTATGCGAGCTTTGACTACGAGCTTTCGGACTATCAGCCGAGCTCACTCGTAAAGCTCGACATCCTTGTGAACAACGAACCTGTTGATTCGCTCTCTTTCATCACGCACCGTGACAAGGCATTCGCCCGCGGTAAGATGTTGGTGGAAAAGCTGAAGGAAATCCTTCCTCGCCAGCAGTTTGAAATCAAGCTGCAGGCAGCGATTGGCGGCAAGATTGTCGCGGCCGAACGCGTGTCAGCGCTCCGCAAAAATGTGATTGCCAAGTGTTACGGAGGAGATATCTCGCGAAAGCGCAAGCTCCTCGAAAAGCAAAAGGAAGGCAAGAAGCGCATGAAGTCTGTGGGCAATGTTGAAATCCCACAGGAAGCGTTTATGTCTGTACTGAAGCTCGGCGACTAGAAGGGGAGTGTCGCACGGGGCATGGGTCATTTCTGATCTTCCTGCCCCTTGAAACAGATACCGCTACCATTGCATTAATGCAGTACAGGGTTGCTGGATACCCGTAACGGTGTGATTGCCAAGTGTTACGGAGGAGATATCTCGCGAAAGCGCAAGCTCCTCGAAAAGCAAAAGGAAGGCAAGAAGCGCATGAAGTCTGTGGGCAATGTTGAAATCCCACAGGAAGCGTTTATGTCTGTGCTGAAGCTCGGCGACTAGGCTTCAAAGAAGCCCAACGAAAATCAGCGGTTCCCGGTAACGGGGACTGCTTTTTGTTGACAGCGATGGTTTTGGTGATGCTGATGCTTAGTGGGGGACTCATGTTCTGTCGAGGCTCTCAGTAACCCCCTTGACGTGAGCACGCACGCAGTGTCATTAATGCAGTACAGGTTTGCTGGAACCTCGTATTTTTGCGGTGGTAGGTTCTCGCGTTATTGATAGTTATTGGCGTATCAAGTGTGAATAATTGTTAATTTCGTTTGACAACGTGTGTAGATTCTTCGTATACTTCGGCCGAAGCACCATCACACATGCGTTTGGCTAACACCCGCATGCGGCGCATCACTTTGTAAGCATATGGAATCAGAAGGACGAGAACTCTTGACGGTGGAGCAGGCTGCCAACTACTTACAGTTGTCGCAGTCAAGCATCCGCTCGTACATCCGCCAAGGTAAGCTTCTGGCCTACCGCATCGCGGGAAAGCGCAAGGTTCTCATCAAACGCGAAGAGCTCCTCAAACTCCTCGAGCCCGCCCGGCTGGACGACTAGGCTCCGGCTGTGGCACAGCCATCCAGTTCCTTCTCTGCTGAAATCCGGGAAGCATGGCGCTACCGTGAGCTCCTCCGAACCTTGGTTCGCCGTGAGCTGGACGTCCGCTACAAAAACTCCATCTTCGGCGTCGCATGGTCGCTGGCAAACCCAATCATGCGGGCCATCATCCTGCTGCTCGTATTCCAATACGTCATCCCGATCAAAGTCCCGAACTACGGCGTCCACGTGCTCGCCACGTTCTTCCCGTGGACCTACTTTCTGACAGGCGTCCTCGATGCCGCAGACTCCGTCTCGAAACAAATGCCGCTGGTCCGTAAGGTGTACTTCCCACGCGAGCTCTTGCCCATCGCAACAACGCTTGCAAACCTCCGGCATTTCCTCTTGACCCTCGGAGTCGTGACCATCCCACTACTCGTGGTTCTCTACGCACGCGACTCGTTCATCCACCACAGGCTCAGCCTGCCACCTGCCGAAATCCTCTTGCTGCCCGTTCTGATCATCATGCAAACGCTGCTGATCGCCGGCCTCGCGCTCTTCCTCTCGGCCCTGAATGTCTTTTTCGAAGACACCAAGTTCCTCGCGGCCGTCATCGCCGACCTGCTCTTTTACGCCGTCCCCATCATCTACTTCATCGAACAGGTCGAACACGCCACCTTGCTCCCGGAG
>CAIWTR010000042.1 GCA_903915615.1 uncultured Armatimonadota bacterium | reverse complement strand
CCGAGGCGCTCGTACATCCGAAGCGTTTGTGGATGAAGAGGTTCATCCGGTCGTTCAATCCGTATCAGCTTTGCGGCAATGCTGATGGTGTACAAGGGCACTGTTCCGCTGGCGTTCACTTGCTATCCTCAAGCGCAGCAGCCAATTCATCCAGCGCCGCTCGTTGCCGGACGGTCAAGGTCTTCGGAACTTCAATCTTTATACGAACCAACATGTCGCCACGGGGATTTCCGGCACCTTTAGTCATGCCATGACCCGTGATGCGCAGCTGTTGTCCACCTTGCGTACCAGCCGGTAAGCGTAGTGTTTTACGCTCGCCTGATGGTGTCACGGCCGTGATCTCGCCTCCGATTGCACACGTTGTGAACGGAACGCTGACATCAACAATCAGGTTGTCTTCTTTGCGGTCAAAGCCATAAGGATTGGTGATGTGCACCGTCGCGATGATTTCCGGGCGTGATGCTGTCGCGGGAAGGCGTAGTTTGGCGCCATCTTTGATGCTTGCTGGGACATTGAACGTAATAGGTTGTCGTCCACCGACGATGTTCAGTTGCCGGCTCACGCCGCTGATGGCCTCGGTCAGGGTGATGGTGACATCGACTTCCTGTGGTGCAGCAGCGCGTGGAGTGCGGTTACCGCGTCCAAAACCTGTCGCATCCTGATTGGCGCCACCAAACAGTGTCGAGAAGAGGTCATTCAGGTTGGTGCCCCCACCCAGAGGATCGCCGACATCGTAGCGGACGCGCTGGCCACCGCCAGCTCCCGGGAACGGTGCTCCGTAGCCACCGAACGGTGAGCCGGCGCCAAACCCGCCCTGACCTCCACCGGATGCCTCTGCCTGGCTTGCGGCACGCCATTGATCTCCGTAGCGATCGTAGGCTGAGCGCTTCTTCTCATCCGAGAGCACTTCATAGGCCTCGCCAACCTGTTTGAACTTGTCCTCAGCGGTTTTGTCATTTGGGTTGAGATCCGGATGGAATTTTCGTGCCAGGCGTCGATAAGACGCGCGCACTTCTTTCGTATCTGCGGATTTACTGACGCCTAGAATCGAGTAGTAGTCTTTATAAGATGGTCCCATATGCTCAATTCTCCTGAGTCCAATGATGTAGCCTTGAGGTGTGAAAAAGCCGTGGGTGGGGGGCCACCCACGGCACATTTAGGTCTGTTCGGTCAGCTGATTGCGATGCGCTTGACTTTGGATTCTTCTGCTTTAGGAAGCGTGATTTCAAGAACTCCCTTGTCAAACGATGCCGTTACCGCATTCCCATTGACGGGAAGCGGGAGCGGAAACGTTCTCGCAAAGGTTCCCTGTGGCCGCTCTGCGACGAGGGAATGGTCATCCAAACTGGTTTCCGGATAGGCACCGTGGATACTGACTGTTCGGCCCTGAACATCTATATTGATGTTTTCTTTGGATAGTCCAGGGAGGTCAACGGTGATGCGGTAGGCACTGTCCGTCTCGTCAATGTTGACCGCTGGTGACTGATGTCCGGTTAGGGAGCGTAAGAGAGGGGATGTGGATTGACCATCCAGTTTGCGCTCTCCGGGTACGGCAAAGTGTGTGAATGTCATTGTTTGTGTTCTCCTTTTCCCTCGTTGGGGAGTGCCGGGCACTTTTGCACCCGGCACTGTATGTCGTCGCGGCTTACTTGCCTTCGTCGACCACCTCGGCATCGATGACATCGTCATCATTTCCCGATGGTTGTTGTGCTGCATCAGCTGGCGCACCAGCCGCTGCCGCTTCCTCATTCTGCTTGTAGAGTCGCTCTGCAAGTGTGAAGCTTGCTGTTTGCAAGTCACCGAATGCGGTGTCATAGCCATCAAGGGTCTCGCTGCCAAGCGTTGTACGCAGGGCTCCGATCTTGCCATTGATGTCGGTCTTTTCATCTTCAGTAGCCTTGTCGCCAAGGTCCTTGATGGTGCGCTCTACAGAGTAGATCAGCTGATCTCCCTGGTTACGCTTTTCAGCGAGGTCACGTTGCTTCTTGTCTTCATCAGCATGCGCAGCAGCTTCCTTGACCATCTTCTCGACTTCATCCTTGTTGAGGTTGGATGAGCCTGTGACCGTGATCTTCTGCTCCTTGCCGGTTCCCTCATCTCTTGCGGAGACGGAGAGGATACCGTTGGCATCGATATCAAAGGTGACCTTGATCTTTGGAACTCCACGTGGGGCTGGTGG
>CAIWTR010000041.1 GCA_903915615.1 uncultured Armatimonadota bacterium | reverse complement strand
TGTGCTTGGGTAGTTATAAGACGTAAAGCTGTAGTAGACATGGGTGTCATCACGATCACCGGCTGTAAACCCTGCGCTGCCAATGCCAGGGAGCTTGACATCACGGACTTTGCGACCCGTCTTGTCGAACTGGACGACATTAGATGTGACATCCTTAATGTACGAAACGATGAGGTTTCCCCCAGCGACGGCGATGCCTTCGATGTTTTCAGATCTCTCACTGATGACGACTTTGGCATTCTTGATGGCTCCGACATTTGTCGGATCAACACGGAGCACGCGCTGGTTAGGAGCCTTGTGATTTGTGAGCACTAAGAGGAAGTGTTGATCGGTGTCGATCACGGTGTAGGAGTCTTCAGTGATCTCAGCAACGACCGGGATAAACGCGCCGCGGTTTCCGACAGGACGGACAAAGAGGCCATTTCCACGCTTGCCCGGGTCGCTTGTGTAGAGGACTTCGTATTGGCGGTCATCCGTCATGTCCAGAGTCAGCGTACGGTCGGGATTAGTGGTGTCTTCGTAGACAAGCTCATCGGTGTCCTGGGATGTCCCAACCTTGTGAAAATAGACCTTTTGGTCAACATTCTTTGCGGTCAGCTCGGCGCCAGCGGCAGGCTTTGGATAGCGGGAGTAGTAAAAGCCATCATCGTTTAGCCAGACGGCCCCGATACCAAATTTCAGCCATTCAAGCGTCTCGGGTAGGACGGTCCCAGCTGCGATGTCCATGACTTTGCAGACATTCCAGTCGGAGCCACCGCTGCTCTGGCCGAATGCGGCGTAGCGCCCGTTCTGACTGACGATGAAATCGGTGAGGACCGTGGTGCCATCGGCGGAGAAGGTGTTCGGATCAAGAAGCACCCGGGGCGTGCCGTTAGAGCCACTCTGCACATAGAGCACTGATTGATTCTGAAGGCCATTGTTGCGGTAGAAGTAGACCTTGCCCTTTTTGTGAAAGGCGCCAGAGTAGCGTGTGTAGGACACAAGGGATGTCAGGCGTTGCTTGAGGGCTTTGCGGAACGGGATGCTGCTTAGGTAGCTCTCCGTGACTTTGTTTTGGTCTTCGACCCACGCCTTGGTCTCGGGTGCATTGTCATCCTCAAGCCAACGATACGGGTCATCCACTTTGATGCCAAAGTAGGTGTCGGTCACATTCTGTTTTCGCGTCTTCGGGTACTTGAGGTCCATGGTAATCATTATTTCATTTTCTTGAGGATGGATGAGAATAATTTGTTGTGGCATCCAAAATCATTGGGGAGGATGGCTCTGCTGTCTCAGGGCCTCACAGAGACTAGGGCAAAGTCCTGTAGGGTGGCATCACGTGCGTACCGAAGTCGCCGCTGAACACCAGCATTGAAACTAACACCCAGTTACGCTTTCGGCTCCCGGTCCACCCCTACGCAGCGAGTTTTATCACCATCAACAGAACACAAATCCACAGGACTTCCGCGTCGAGACCGGCTGCCACGTAGGTACGCCGTGATGCCATTGCGTCTCAAATAAGCGAGTTTTGTATGGTGATTTACCTAATTGGGAGCTCTGTGCCTTGATTCATGATTTGGATGTAGCCCGCATAACTGAACACGCGATTCCGCTTCTTAGATGTCAGTTCCTTGACGATGCCAAGCTCACCGAGTTGGGTAAGCCCTTTATTGACGGTAGCGTGAGAAATGCCCGTTTTTGCCACCAACAAGCCAGATGTGGCAAAGGGATGTTCAATCAGTGCCCGATGAATCTGTAGGATGGAACTAGTGGATCGACCAAGCGTCCTAATCTTGTCTTGATCCTGGCTAGCAAGAGCAAGAAGCTGTTGGGCTGTTTCTACAGCTTGCTTAGCAGTCACAATAACCGCTTCGGCAAAAAAGTCTAACCAGGCCTCCCAATCACCGTTCGTGCGTACATCATTCAGCAGTTGGTAATAGTATTGTCGATGCATTTTGAAGTACAAGCTGAGATACAGCAATGGCTGCTGAAGCACCATTTGTTCATGCAACACGAGTGAAATGAGTAGGCGACCTAAACGACCATTACCATCAAGGAACGGGTGAATCGTCTCAAATTGTACATGTGCAAGGGCAGCCTTTATTAGGGGAGAGATCGGCACTTGTTGATCGTGTAGAAAGAGCTCCAGCTTGCTCATGCACTCAAGCACCTCTTCTGCCGGAGGTGGAACGAAAACTGCGTTTCCTGGACGTGATCCGCCAATCCAATTCTGGCTTCGACGAAACTCGCCCGGGGTCTGCTTGCTACCACGTCCCTTTCTAAGTAGTACGCCATGAACCTCACGCAGCAGGCGTAATGAGAGGGGAAATCCGTCATCGAGTAGCCGAAGACCATAATCGAGTGCAGCAACATAATTGCTGACTTCTAGGACATCATCAACTGGCACCCCTGGTTCCTGATCCAGCTCGTAGAGTAATAAATCTGAAAGGGATGACTGAGTCCCCTCAATCATGGATGAGAGAACCGCTTCTTTTCGGATGTACATGTAGATAAATAGTGATGTCTCTGGCAGCAGTGTCGAAACACTGTCCAAACGACCAAGTTCGAGCAGGGCTTGATCGAACTTGTTGCGTAGCTCAGGTGTCCAATCGATTGGCGGATGGGGTGGCAAGGGCGTTGGCACGAACGCTCGAGCCGTCTCACCGACAGTCGAAATTGTCACGTATACACCCTGAAGCTCTCGCTGCATCTGGAATCCTCGAACCTAAAATTACACTCTTCGCTATTTTACATTACACGACAAACCTAAAATAAGAAACAAGATTAAACTTCAGATATCCAACCCAGTCCGCCATCACGGGAGGGCACAGCGGCCTGCCACTACGCAGAACTTAGAAACAAGAACCTAGCACAATCAACACAATGAAAGCGCAGCGAGCGGAGCGCGGTATTCGCCAGAGGCCGGAATCCACCTACGCCCAGAAGCCAGTTTTAATTGTGAATGTACGAAAAACAGGGGCGTCTTGGTGGAGGCCGGAGGCGAATATCGCGTGCAGCCAAATGGGATGCATCGATGCAATGCAACCCGAGCGATTCGTCCCTACGGAGAATTTCGAAACGATAGTGCACCGCCATCAACACAAAGCAAGCGCATCGAGCAAGAAATCAAAACCCTACGTCAGCCCCGGAAGCGTTCCAGTCGCATCTCCAAACTTCTCCACCTCAACACCCATCTTCTGAATCACCGTCGTGAGGACATTTGTCATCGGCGGATGCTTTGTTACATCGTGGGCGATGTGCTGATTGTGCTTCATCCCCCACGCCGAACCGCCGGCCAGAATTAATGGCAGGTTTTTCGGCGAGTGGTCACCCTTTTCCCCGCTGTTCATGCCAGAGCCATACATCACCATCGAGTGGTCCAGCATCGTCTTTCCACCCTCTTCCGTAGCCTTCATAAACTCCAGAAAACGCGCCAGCTTCGCGATGTGAAACGCATCGATTTGCGCAAGCTTTGAGAGCATCCCCGGGTCGCCCCCGTGGTGCGAAAGCTCATGATGATTCTCACCGCCACCCCCATACCCACCGGCCTCACGCGACCACTCAAACGTGATAACCCGCGTCGTATCCGTTACAAATGCCAAGTACGACAGTTCTAGCATAACGTCAAGCCACATCGGGCGGTCATGTGCATTGCCGGGCTGATTCGCCAGCTGCAGGCCATCCGTGATGACCTTAGGCTTTGGCACATCCACCCACGCAACCTGCCTTGCAAGGCGTACTTCCGTCTCGCGCACCGCCTGCAAGTACTGCGCCAGCTTGTCCCGATCCGCTTTGCCAAGCTTGCCTTCGAGGCGCTTAGCATCTGCCAGAACATCATCCAAAATGCTCTTCTTCTCCGCATACCGCTGCAGAGTCAGTGCGCGGCTTGCGGCATCATCCGGGATGAACAAGCGCTCGAACAACCTCCGCGGGCTGTTCTCCGTTGGAAGGGGCGTTCCGTTGCGGTCAAATGCCAGCGTGTGGCTGTGCAGCGCGCTGCCCGTACCGGACATGTCACCGATTTCGATGCTTGGAAACCGCGTGGCGGCACCAATCTTCCCCGCGATGACCTGATCGGCTGAAATGCTGTTCGCGTAGTCCTTGCCGGGAACTGCCTTCAGATCCGCCCCAGTAAGCCAGGTATCGGCACCGGAGTGGCCGCCTGTCGTCTTGATGTGGCCAAGCCCCGAGAGCACGGTTACGTGGTCACGCAGCGCTGTCAGGCCCTTGAGCGTCCCGCCGAGAGCAATACCCTTACCGGCATCCTTGGGCACCCACTCCAGAATATTGACACCATTCGGCACATAGCAAAAAATCGCGCGCGGTGTCGGTTTTAAGCCACTTGTCGCCAATGGTTTGAAGGTGCTCGGATTACCGAATGCCTCATTTGGCAACATCGCATCGAGGAGTGGTAACGCCAGCGTCACCCCCGCCGCGCGCAACACCGTACGACGATGCAGTGGCTTTATCGTTCGAATCATCACGCGCCCACCCCCAATGTTGTTTTGCGCCCACGGGATTTCAAAATGCCTTTACCAAGCGCATCCCCGACGAGGAAATACGTTTCGGCATTACCAAATTCATGATGACCATGTCCGGGATTTGGCGAGTCTTCGGGCTTGCGCACAAAGTCGCGCGTCGGGGCAAACACAACCCTTTCACCAAGCTCCGAATGCTTTTCCGCGGCACCGCGCTGCGCATCGCGGAGGCGT
>CAIWTR010000040.1 GCA_903915615.1 uncultured Armatimonadota bacterium | reverse complement strand
TTCCAAGCCTGGGCGGGGATGCTCGCAGATGGCAGGGTTGCAGCGGCAATCCGGGAAATCATCGAGCCTGAAGCTGGCTTCTGGGGACTCGATGGCGTTGCGCGGGCACCTTTTGACCACCTCCGGAGAGCGGCTGACCTTGTACACCTGGGGCAGTGGCTTGAAAAAACGATGGCTGCCGAGGCGCTGACGGTGGATGCACTCCCGGGACGCCTAAAAGCCGTCATCGATGCGCGTGAATCCGTTCCGCAGCTCGCTGAGGGGAACGATGATGCCGTTCATGTGCTGACACTCCACAGCTCAAAAGGTCTGGAATTCCCAATCGTGTTCATGGGCGGAGGAGTGACATCAACCAATCCCGGAACACCACCAGAATATGGAATCGTTGCCGCAGATTCCGGTGACCGAACACGTAAACTCGTCCACTTCCGACGCTGGGATAAGTTTGCATTCAAACGTGTCACAGACGATGCTGCCGATGAAGACAAACGCCTGCTGTATGTCGCGCTGACACGGGCCGTATCGTATTGTGTTGTGCCCACTGGACAATGTCCACGGGCGGGCCATCAGCCCGGTTGGACGACCGCGCTTACATCGGTGCTCGGCGATGTAACCTTTGATGGACTATGCGAGCTTGCATCGACGACACTCTCGACAGGTGGCGAACAGCTTTACAAAGTCCATCCAAGCCAGGGCTTAGCGGCGCCGATGGTTGCTCAATATCAGCAGAGCGCCCAAACGCCGCCGCCCGAGCGTCCACTCCCGGTAACGCACACGCTGTTCGCGCAGCGACAATTCACCAGCTTTACCAAGCTCACGAAAAACCATGCTCCTATCCTCGATACTGTCCCAAACCCGGCTGAGGATGAAGCGGATGATGTTCAGTCAGCTGGACCTGAGATATCGATGGCTGGGGGAACGAGTCACTCCGGCAAGTCCACATCCCACTTGACGGTAGCCGGCAAACGCCTTGGCAATATCGTGCATGCGGTTTTCGAGGATGTCCTTAAGGCACAAGGGGCGCCATCCCAAGTGGATCTCGTTAGCAATGAGCAGCTTGAGGAGTTTACAAAGAAGCGCCTGCGTGCGGATGGCCTGAAACACAATGCAGAGCACGATCCGAATGTCGATGCCATCATCAATATGGTGACTGGAGCCATGACCAGCATGCTTCCCTGTGGCACACGCCTGATGGACATCCGGAATGCCTTCGCTGAAGTGCCGTTCCTGAGCCATCGCGATACGACCCTTGATGTAAGCGCAGAGCTTGCCGCGGGACGCACGGATGAGCTTCCACGTGGATTTCTGACAGGCAACATCGATGCCATCTTCGAAACGCCTGCCGGCATTTGGATCGTCGACTGGAAGACAAATCATCTCGCTGCCTACGATGAGAAACACATAGAGGAGGCGATGCATCATCACCGCTACGGTCTGCAGGGCTATCTGTACAAACAAGCCATCGAGGCCGCTAAGCTTGGTCATGTTGCCGGAGTGCGCTACATTTTTGTACGAGCTTTTGAGCACGGGCCAGCTGTGGATGGGAAGGGATGGGTGGACTTTCATGTTACCAACGCCTAAAGGAATTTCGATTGCTGCTGCCATCAGGCGCATTCCTGGTGTCCCGTTTATTGCGGATGCCACAAATCGGATCTGTGATCGCTATGCGGCTCCGGATGATGTATTGCGCACAGTTCTGTTCCTGATGCTGGCGAGGGCTCAGGATGGCCACTTACAGCTCGGCTCATCCCCGGATGCCATCCAATCAGTTAAAGGTCAGCTCCGGGAGTGGAGTGTACAAATCAAGTCCGCCGAGCTGCTAAATGATGAACATACCGAGACCATCTGCGAGTGGTTGGATGCTCTTGCAAACGTTTGGCCGGCTCCAATGGACCATCCGTTTCCAAGTAACCTAATCGTTACAACAGCTACCGGCCTCCAGCTGAGACGTTTTAACAGCATCGAAGCTGATTTGGAAGCCGCCATCACGGAACGCCTTGAGGGTGATGCGGTTACCGACAAATCTGCCTGGGATGCCGCGGTTGCAGAAGCGATACTGTCCATGGCGACACGTAACGATATCCACCTCGCGGTTGAACAACAGGCAGCCGTCGCAGCAGCATCACGGAAGTTGCTCATCATTACCGGTGGCCCAGGCACAGGAAAGACCACCGTCATCGCAAGCATCCTCGATGCTTGGAAGCGCTTTTCAAGTAAGTGTGGAACGGATGTCCGTATCGCGCTTGCCGCTCCGACAGCCCGAGCAGCAACCCGGATCACGGCTGCACTGAGCCGTCAAAAAGTCGATGCCGTAGCTGCGATGACGGTTCACCGTCTTCTTGGAAGCCGGCCAGACCAGCACAATGCGTATTACTACAATCAGCGAAATCCGCTTGAGGTGGATGTGTTGATTGTGGATGAAGTCTCGATGTTGGATGCCAGCCTTATGGATGCGCTGTTGCAGGCCATGCCAACGGATGCATGCCTTATCCTCGTTGGAGATCCAAACCAGCTTCCAAGTGTTGAGGCGGGCAGTGTGCTTCAGGACCTGATGGCGCTCCAGTCTGATTTAGGTGAGCGGAGTCCAATCATCACGCTTAAGCGAAATCAACGGGCGACATCCGAGCTCTCAGCCATCGCGGATGCAATCCTTGATGGGGACTCCACCACCGCGCAGGACCTGCTTGGAGACCAGCTACGCAATGATGTTGCTCCACATGGAGGACTACGTCAGCCAGAGAAGATGCTTGAGCGCTTCGCTAAGTTCCGTCCACTGATGGCTGCTCCGATGCGTTTCAATAGCACATATGCGCTTCTCGAATCTGCCGATGCGTTGCTTCGTGAGCTAAGTGCGTGGCAGATTATCTGTCCGCTCCGGCGACAGGTAACTGTGATCAATCAACAGTTTGATGGCATGAAACACCCCGATGGCATCACGCCGGTCATCGTCACGCGAAACAACTACGCCCTCGACCTCATGAATGGTGAGATTGGATTTAGCGCGTGGGTTGGGGATGAGCTCTACGCAGCGTTTGAACCGTTGCTGACGACCACAAAGGATGGGACGCTGGTTGTCGGTCCAACACGCTTGTTGCCCTACGCATCCCTCACGGATATCGAAAATGCATACGCCATCACGGTGCATAAATCCCAGGGTAGCGAGTGGGGAACCGTTGATGTCGTGTTGCCAACCGAGCCGCACCGGCTCTGTACCCGAGAGCTGATTTACACAGCAGTGACACGTGCACGAAAAAATGTCGAAGTTTTAGGCAGCAAGACCGTGTTCACTAGTGCACTGGGGATGCGAATCTTCCGCGACTCCAATCTCGGCAATCGCCTCACAAATGCTGTTCGGAAACTTGCAAAGTGAACGATCCGGTCCTCGACCTGCAGGTTGTCAAGCAGCCCCTACGGGCGTTGATGTATGAAAAGCTGGTCTGGACAAACCTCTTGGGCATCCATACCAAATGTGACTGGGCCGCTGGAGGTGCTTGCATCAGAGTGATTACCAAGCACA
>CAIWTR010000039.1 GCA_903915615.1 uncultured Armatimonadota bacterium | reverse complement strand
TGCCGCCCTTTAGAAGGTACCACTTTGGTGCTCCCGGATCGGCTCCCTGCGCCAGCGCACTAAACGGATGCAACGAAATAGGTAGCACTCCAAGTGCTAAAAGAGCGGTACGTCGTGTCATTCTGCGGCCTCTTCCTTTACCGTAACCGTTAGTCCTAGCTCAGCCAGCTGCGTGTCTTCGACAGTGGATGGCGCATCCATAAGCGGGTCGTAGCCACCGCCCATTTTCGGGAATGCAATCACTTCACGGATGTTGTCTTCATCGCAAAGCAACATCACCAGACGATCAAGTCCTGGTGCAATTCCAGCGTGGGGAGGAGCGCCGAAGCGGAATGCTTCGAGCATGTGTCCGAAGCGTTGTTCAATCTGTTCCGGAGACAAGCCCATTTTGCGGAAGACTTCCAGTTGGATCTCTGGAATGTGAATTCTGACTGCCCCGGATGCTGATTCGCTTCCATTACAAACTAGGTCATAGCACTGCGCGCGCATCGCGAGTGGGTCTGTCTCAAACCATCCTAAATGCTCTTCCCTCGGCATCGCAAATGGGTTGTGCGCGAATGTGAGTCCACCAGATGTCTCATCTTCTTCAAACACTGGGAAATCCGTGACCCAGCAATAAGCCATTTTGCTGGTGTCGATGAGGTTGAGTTTCGTTCCGATAAAGCGCCGGATGCGATCTAGAACCTTTGCAACTACGCTTGGCTTGTCTGCGATGAACCCAATCAGATCACCCGCTTGTGCGCCTGTGGCTTCAATAATCAGTGGACGTTCGACATCCGTCACAAACTTTGCCAACGTTCCACGGAAACCAACACCGTCATCTTCAACCAAGACGTAGCTCATGCCCTTGGCGCCCGTCTCTCGGGCGAGATTGACGAGCTCATCCATCTCGCGACGCGGTATCCGTGCGCCGTTCGGGTAGCGAATACACTTGACCTGGCCACCGTTGTCGATGACTTGACGGAAGACACCAAACTCGGTCGATGCAAAAATCTGAGCACAATCGACAAGCTCCAGCTCAAACCGGATATCCGGCTTGTCCGTTCCGTAACGCGCCAGCGCTTCGTCATATGTAAAGCGAGGGAATGGATTACCGGACACATGCTTTCCTGTTTCACCGGAAAACTTTGTGACAACCTCAATCATCAAGCCTTCGACCAGGCTAAGGACATCTTCTTGCGTTGCAAAACCCATTTCAAGGTCGACCTGCGTAAACTCAGGTTGCCTATCAGCACGCTGGCTTTCATCCCGGAAACACTTTGCGATTTGGAAGTAGCGGTCGATGCCGCCGACCATTAGGAGCTGCTTAAACTGCTGAGGCGCCTGCGGAAGTGCGTAGAACAAGCCTGGCTCAAGTCGATATGGGACCAGATAGTCGCGAGCACCCTCTGGTGATGACTTTGTAAGGACGGGTGTTTCAATCTCTAAGAAGTCATTGGCGTAGAAGTATTCGCGGACAGCTCGCACGATATCGTGGCGCAGCTTCATCTTTCGGTACATTTCCGGCCGGCGAAGATCGAGATACCGATACTTTAGGCGGAGCTCTTCATTTGTGGATGAAGCATCTTGGTCCAGTTGGAATGGCAGTGTCTTCGCGGTGTTTAAGATGCGGAATGTAACCGCTTCAAGCTCGATGGCTCCCGTCGCGAGGAGCGGATTTTCCATCCCGTCCTGGCGCTTTACAACTTTTGCCGTGATTGACAGTGCGTATTCATTGCGAACTTTCTTCGCATCTTCGAAGGCTGCAGCTGCTTCCGGATTGCGTGCCGGGTCGCATACGATCTGGACCACACCGGTGCGGTCGCGCAAATCGACAAACACGACCTGACCATGATCACGAACACTGTTAGCCCAGCCATTCACCGTGATGATCGTCCCAACGTGCTCCGCACGGACATCCCCACAACCTATCGTTCGTTGCCAATCAGCTCGCATCGCATTCTCCAGAGGAGCATCCGTATTGGAGGTCTCCTGCTTAACACACAACGCAACCCCGGAGCCATCGGCCCCGGGGTTGTGCACTTACAGAAACTTACTCTAACCTTCGTTAGCTTCGTACTTAGACTTCAGTCCCGACACAACTGACTGGTCAGCCAATGTGGACGTATCTCCGAGGGCTCTACCTTCGGCAATATCCCTCAGTAAGCGACGCATAATCTTTCCACTGCGCGTCTTCGGAAGCTCAGCTGTAAACAGGATGTCATCCGGTCGACAGATCGGTCCAAGCTTTGCGCCAACAAATGCCTTCAGCTCTTTTGCCAAGGCATCATCAGCGACGACGCCTTCCTTCACGGACACAAACGCAGCAATCGCTTGGCCTTTAACATCGTGAGTTTTGCCGATGACCGCACTCTCGGCAACAGCTGGATGTTCGACCAAGGCACTCTCGACTTCCATCGTGGAAATGTTGTGACCGGCCACCAGCATGATGTCATCTACGCGGCCCAGCAGCCAAATGTAGCCATCCTCGTCTTTACGCGCACCATCCCCCGCAAAGTACAGGTTCTTGTCGCCGAACTTAGACCAATACACATTCTTGTAGCGGTCATCATCGCCCCACAATGTCCGCAGCATACTTGGCCACGGCGACTTAATCACCAGAAAACCACCATTTCCGTTGGGGACGGACTCACCATTTTCATCAACAACATCGATGTCAATACCTGGAACTGGACGCGGTGCAGATCCTGGCTTCGTTGCGACGATTCCAGGTAATGGCGTAATCATATGTGCGCCGGTCTCGGTCTGCCACCAGGTGTCTACAATCGGGCAGTTTCCGTGTCCCACATGCTCGTGGTACCACATCCAAGCCTCTGGGTTGATCGGCTCACCGACAGAGCCTAAGAGGCGGAGGCTGCTAAGGTCATGCTTCTCGAGATGCTCGGTCCCCCACTTCATAAAGGCTCTGATCGCTGTCGGAGCGGTGTAGAAAATGGTGACCTTGTGATCAGCGATGATTTTCCAGAAGCGGTCACGCGCAGGGAAGTCTGGTGCGCCTTCGTACATCAACACCGTTGCGCCGCATGACAGAGGGCCATAGACAACATAGCTGTGCCCGGTTACCCAACCGACATCCGCTGTACACCAGTAAACATCGCCTTCACGGACATCAAAAGTCAGCTTCATGGTCGCCGTAGCTTGCGTTAGGTAGCCACCGCTTGTATGAAGGATCCCCTTTGGCTTACCCGTCGAGCCACTTGTGTAGAGGATAAAGAGTGGAGCTTCAGAATCGAGGCTGACTGCCTCGGTTACAGGTTCAGCCGTTTCAGCGAGGTCATGCCACCAATGGTCACGGCCATCAATCATCGTGATGTCCTGCCCGGTTCTGCGGAGAACGATGACTGCTTCGATTCCAGCACAAGCGCTGTCTTCAAGTGCAGCATCGACGGCTGCCTTCAGGGCTACTTGACTACCGCGTCGCCATCCACCATCGGATGTGACGACAACCTTGCTCTGTGAATCGTGGATACGCTCTTTGAGTGAATCGGCGGAGAAGCCTCCGAATACAACCGAGTGGACAGCCCCGATACGTGCACAAGCGAGCATCGCAACCGCAGCTTCGG
>CAIWTR010000038.1 GCA_903915615.1 uncultured Armatimonadota bacterium | reverse complement strand
GTCCCATCCTGAACCACAGCACTGACAGGGCTTTGCTCCCCTTTGGCACGACCGATTTCAAGGGGCCCCTTTGCCACTCCGCCAATTTTGAGGACTTTGGTCACCCCCGGCGGAATGACGAGCGTCTCTATCCCGACCGTGAGTCCTGGCAGCTTTAGCGCCGCAACCAGCGCACTTTCCCAGCGCTTCGCCAGGTCGCTTGGCTTTGCGGTACCCGATGCCTTGGCATCCGATGTGCCCGCAATTGCAATCACTACACCACCCGCCAGAAGCCGTGCCTCAGACTCTGCCTGATAGGCCTCCCGAACACGCTTACGGGATGTCTTTGGCACCTTGATCGTGACACGCTTTCGTTTGCCATTCACACGGCGGGTTACACGCTTACTCACCATTTCAGTGACGCGCTTTAGGACACGGCGGTACTTGGTTTCAGACTCGACTTGGATAGTCACTTCGGATGGCGACAAGCCAGACGCAAGGAGAGGCGCGAGGCGCTCCGCGCCGAGTTTGACACGCTTTTCCGGCGAAAGTCCCGACCGGGAAACCCGGCTCCTGACAATCAGCTGATCGTTTACCAGAAGCTTGGAACCACTTGTTTCCACATAGGCAGTCCACTTCCCCTGTGGCCCGGATGCCGTGGCGCTGGCACAGACAAACATCGAAAGGAACGAAGCTGCAATCAAGTGGTGCATATCAGTGAGGTCCAATTCTATGAAACTTACGGTCCATTTCACGATGCGGAAGTGCTAGGAGAATCGGCCGGCCGTGTGGGCACGTGAATGGGTTCTTCATGCTAGCGAGGTCAGCCAACAGCTTTACCATTTCATCCATCGTGAGAGGATCACCCTTTTTCACCGCCAAGCGACAGCTCGCCATAATCAATGCGGCTTCATTGGGCAAATCCAGCCGGCGGCTTCCTTGCGTATGCGCAAGGTCATCCAGAATCGATGAGATCATCCCGAGATACGGCTTCTCAATAACCGTCGCGGGAACCGACCGAACAACCACGGTATCTGTGCCAAAGACATCGATATCAAAGCCTGCCCGCAGAAGGACATCCCGGTACTTGACCGCAGCTTCACGCTCAACCGGACTGACAGGAAGCGTCGCAGGGATGACGAGATTCTGAGCCACAATCCCCCAGCTATCCTTCTCCGTTGCCGCGCCATTCATAAACTGCTCGTACAAAACGCGCTCGTGTGCAACATGCTGGTCGATGAGGAGAATGGCATCATCGGTTTCGGCCACGATGTACGTGTTCCGGCTTTGCCCGATGACACGCAAGCGGCTGATGGCATAGCCATCAAAGCCGATGTAAGCATGAGGCTCGCTACCCTGTGCGGTTACATCACCACCCGGATGGATAGCGTCGGAGGCTGATGGTTGCTCGAAAAGTCCATCCAACGGGCGGCTTGGGAGCTCTGCAAACACATCCGCGAAATTGCTCATCGTTGTCCGTGGCGGCGTGGATGGCCGTGAATAAATCACAGGCTGCGGCATGCTCGACGTTACATTGACTTCAGGAATCAAGCCACCTGTTAGCAGCGCATCCTCGACTGCACGGGCGATGACCGCGAAAATATCGCCATCCCGGGTGAAGCGGACCTCACTTTTTGCTGGATGGACGTTGACATCGACGTAACGTGGATCAATCTCGATAAAGATAACCGTTAGCGGATGTCGATCGCCTTCAACCAGCTTACGAAATGCCCGGTCAAAGGCGACTTGGAGAACACGTGAGCGAACAGCCCGGTTGTTGACAAAAAAGTATTGCCCCGCGCGCGTTGCCTTCGTGACACTTGGTTTAGACACCCAGCCACGCACTTTTAGACCTGGTGTTTCACAGGTCAGGGGAACCATGTCTTTCACTGCATCCCGGCCGAGAACTGCCCCAAGCGATGCCGCGACATCCCCGGTACCCGCGAATTGCAAGATTGTCTGGCCTTCGTGCGTCAGTGTTACTGCGACATCCGGGCGGCTGAGGACGAGGCGCTGGAGAAAGTCTGAGACATGGTTGAGCTCCGTCTGGTTTGACTTTAGGAATTTGAGGCGGGCTGGCACGGTTGAAAAGAGGCTTGCAACGCGAACCTCAGTGCCATCCGGACACGCAGCAGGCCCTGTAAATGTGACATTTCCATGCTGAATCACCAGCTGCGTTCCAACCTCATCGGCGTGGCGCTTGGTCGTCAGAGAGAAGTCTGAGACGCTGGCGATGGATGGAAGTGCTTCCCCCCGGAACCCAAACGTGGTGATTTCGAGGAGGTCATCTGCCGTGGTGATTTTGCTCGTGGCGTGTCGCTGAACAGAAAGCACTGCATCAACAGGACTCATCCCACAGCCATTGTCCCGAACGACAATCAGGCCACGTCCACCATCCTCGATGTTGACATCGATTCGGGTCGCACCGGCATCCATGGC